>JAGLYY010000019.1 GCA_023131935.1 Spirochaetales bacterium
AGCTCCGGCAGGGATTCTGCCCGGCATTCTTCCCCAAGGATGAGGTTTTTATTCGATTCAAATCCAACGCTGCCCCAGGACCCTTCAGGAATGATGATGTTTCCCGAAAAGAGGGTCTGGGAGCGGTCCCTGAGGACTGTCTTAACCTGAATGTCACTCTTTGTCTCAGGGGCGAGGTGTTCAACCGAGTACTTCTCCCCAATGAACTGCCCCTTTAGAGCGGAGGTCAAGCCGGTTACCTTCAGGGATGATCCCCGGCCAAGGAGCGTGTAGCGGCAATCGTGCATCGAGAGCTGCCCCCCCGAAAGAATATGATCAATCTCGAGAGAGCCGTTTTCCCCGAGGAAAAAATCTTCGTGGAGCAGGATCCTCGATGCATAACCCTCTTTCTGCAGGGTAATAACTTTGAGGGCGCCTTCCTCTTCAACGATCCCCCGGATTGTTCCAATGAGAAGACCCCCTTCATCTACTCCGTCAGGGAACTCCAGGTATACGCTCATACTGCTTCCCCTGGGGATGTGGATGTTGATTTGAGGAAGGAAGACGAAGCCGGAACCCGGAGCCGGCAGTTGGATCTGTACCGTATCGGCAATTATCTCCCCTTCATCGGCATGGAGAAAAATCCTGTCCCTGGATAGAGCGTGATTTAAAGCAAAGAGTTTGTTTTCCTTAACATCATTTGCCCGCTCTTTTTCCAGACTTTGCCGGATGCTGTCAAGGCGGGAGAATTCACCGATAAAACTCTCAAAATTTTCATCCACCGCGGAATCTTTTAAAATCCCGCCGCAAGCTTCATCGGTCTTAATGCTTGGGTGTATCCTCGAAATAATCCCTGATTTGTACCCGCTCCATTTGATCCGCCGCCACGCTTCATCAGGCCGTCCCGGATCCGGCAGCGAGAGGGCTTTTTTCAGGGCATCTACACGGAATTGTTTCTGCGCATCTCCCATAGCCTGAGATTCTATTGTGGAGATTCCCCAGTCATAGGTAACACTTGAAAGATTTGTCATATCCCTCCCCTATCCGATGGATCCTTCCATCTCAAGCTGGATGAGTCGATTTAATTCCACAGCGTACTCCATCGGCAGCTCTCGGGAGAACTCCTGGATAAATCCATTAACCACCATCATGAGGGCGTCCTGTTCTTTTATCCCCCTGCTCATCAGGTAGTAGATGGCATCGTCGCTGATTCTACCAACCGTCGCCTCGTGGGAAATGTTTACCCTCCGCCCTTCCCGGACATCCACTGTCGGATAGGTATCGGATTCGGAGATATTGTCTAAAAGAAGGGCGTCGCACTGGGTATTGCTGGTAACATCGGTGGCCCCTTTGTTTACTTTTATCAGGCCCCGGTAGGAACTTCTCCCTCCCCCCTGGCTTATGGACTTCGCTGTAATCGTTGAGGTTGTGTGGGGTGCTCCATGGATGATCTTTCCCCCGGCATCCTGGCGCTGCCCGGTATTGGCGTATCCAATAGAAAGGATTTTACCCGAAGCCCCTGGTTCCGCCAGGTAAATCGCGGGGTATTTCATCGTAACTTTGGCACCGAGATTTCCGTCAAGCCATTCCATCCTGGCGTTACCTTTGGCGATTGACCGCTGAGTAACGAGATTGAGAACATTTTTAGACCAGTTCTGGATGGTTGTATACCGGAGGGACGCGTCCCTCATCGCGAAAAGCTCAATGACCCCGGTGTGGAAGGAGTTCTTTGAATATACAGGGGCGGTACACCCCTCGATGTAGTGGAGGGAAGCCCCTTCATCTACGATGATTATTGTCCGCTCGAACTGGCCGATACTTTCAGCGTTAATCCTGAAATATGCCTGAAGGGGGATTTTTACCTGCACCCCGGGGGGAATATAGATGAAACTGCCTCCCGACCAGGCAGCCGAGTTCAAGGCGGCGAATTTATTATCGTCCGGGGGTACAAGGGTGGAAAAGTACTTTCGGAAGAGCTCTTCATGCTCCTTCAACCCTGTATCGATGTCGAGAAAGATAACCCCATCTTTTTCCAATTCTTCCTGAATGTGGTGATACACCACCTCCGATTCAAACTGGGCGGAAACTCCCGCAAGGAATTTCTGTTCCGCTTCAGGTACACCAAGCCGCTCGAAGGTTTCTTTTATGTTCTCAGGAACATCTTCCCAGTCATCAAACTTTTTATCCGTAGCGCGGGCATAGTAATAGAGTTCATTGTAATCGATCTCTTCAAAAATACTCGCGTCGATCCAATCGGGATCGGGCATACTGTTGAATATCGCCAAAGCTTTGAGCCGGTATTCCAACATCCATTCAGGCTCACCCTTGATCCTGGAGATCTCCCGGATAACCTCGGGACTTAACCCCTTAGAGAAATCTTTCAGGTACCCGGTGGAGGTGGAGAAACCGTAGCGCTCTTTATATTCCCTGTTAATATCATTGATTGAACCGCTCATGTCTGACTCCTGATGACCGCTTCAAAACCCTCTTTCTCAATTTGTTTACTTAAGTTCGGACCGCCGGAGAGAACGATCTTTCCGTTGCTCAAGATGTGAACAAAATCCGGTTCAATGTAATCCAGGACCCGGTCATAATGGGTGATGATCAGGAAGCTGTTCTTCCCGGTCCTTACATCCTGAAGGTCCTGGAAGATCATTTTCATAGCATCCACATCCAGCCCGGAATCGGTCTCGTCAAGAATCGCGAGAGATGGGTTCAGGAGATGCATCTGAAGGATTTCGGTCCTCTTTTTCTCCCCTCCGCTGAACCCTTCATTGAGGGAACGGCGGAGGAATTCTTTGGGAACCTGCAGGCGATCCATGAGCGCCGTAAGTTCCTTGCGGAAGGTTTTGACAGGGACCCCCTCCCCCCGTACCGCTTCAACAGCGTTTTTCAGAAAGGTCCCGACCGGCAGGCCTGCTATGGTGTGGGGGTATTGGTAAGCGAGGAAAATTCCCTCCCGGGCCCGTTCATCCACCGTCATTTTCCGCAGGTCCTTCTCTTTGAAAAGTATCTGCCCCGAAGTCACCCGGTGCCGCGGGTGCCCCATGAGGATGTGGGCAAGGGTTGATTTCCCGGAACCGTTCGTTCCCATCAGGACATGAACCTCTCCCTCCTCGATT
>JAGLYY010000190.1 GCA_023131935.1 Spirochaetales bacterium
GCTTTCTCAAAATTAAGGTCGGCCGCTTCTTTTTCCATTTTCGCTTTTAGCCGTGTAATAAGGGTCCCGGTCTCCCCCGAAAGGAGGTTCCGGACCTCCTCTACACGGGCGGCATATTTCTCTTTGCTGATCTTCCCGGAGCAAGGAGCACAACAGCGGCCGATATGGTAATAGAGACAGGGATGGTCCCGCTTTTTAAGCGGTCCGCGGCACTTGCGCAAGGGAAAAATCTTCTCAATGAGCTCAAGATAGATATCAAGGACGGTAACGCTGGGATAAGGACCGAAATAGGAAGATCCATCATCTATGATCCGCCTGGTCCGGAAGATCCTCGGGAAATCCTCATTGGTTATTCTTATTACCGGATAGGTCTTCCCATCCTTCAGGTTGATGTTGTAACGGGGTTTCCACTTCTTTATCAGGGTATTTTCGAGGAGCAAGGCTTCATACTCGTTCCTTGTGGAAATATGTTCGATTCTTTCAATCCTGTTCACCAGCACCCGGGTTTTGGTATCCCGGGAACCGGTAAAATAGGATGAAACCCGTTTTTTTACGTTTATTGCCTTACCGATATAGATGATATCTCCCTTTTCATCCTTCATCAGGTAAACTCCCGGGGTCCCCGGCAGGTTTCGCGCCATCTCTTTCAATTCTTCATACATACGTAATAGAAAAATACCTCTGTTCCGGGGGTAATGAATAGCCCCAACCCGCTTTCGGTCTGATACAATAGAGCAATTCTCATTTTGACATGGATTATGATACAGCCGGATACAACAGCTGATAACTTCCCCTCTTCGGTGTATACTGTGGCTGGAAAACAGCCGATAAGGAATCAGAGAACCGTGAGAACGAAAAAAATGTTCATCCCAGTCTTTTTCCTCATCCTCCTGTGTACCGGTATTGGCGCGGAGGAATCCATTGTCCTTGGTGACGCGGATCGTTGGAGAGACCTGATCTCCTGGACACGAGTCATTCAGCAGACGGGATGGAAAGGTACTGATGATCTCGTTCTCCGGGATGAAGAATATCATGTAGGCACCGCCACTGATTTTCTTCTCCACTTTAACTCCGGGAATTTCACCGACTTTTCCGGAAAGTATATGCTCACCGAGAGCCGCATCAGTACTAACGAAAATTATAAGGTATTTGGCCAGGGAGCTGGTGTGTTCCAGAGAGAGGAAATCGCCCTCTCTTATGAACCCTCCCCGCTCAGCCTTCTTGGCCCCGGTTCGGTTTTTCGGGATTTCACCATTGAATTCTGGTTATATCCCGCTATCCTCGAAGATGGAGAAACCATCCTGCTCTGGGAAGGCAATCGTCAGGAGGGATCCACAATTTTCTCTCAAGCAATTCGCTGTTCTATTGAAGAAAGACGAATCCTCTGGCAATTCGATAATTTTTTCAGGCCCTCCGGGGGAGGACCATCAGAATTTTCTGTTACCGCTACCGCTACCCTCATTCCGAGGCGCTGGCGGCATCATATGATCAGGTTCGACAGTTCCACCGGACTTCTCGAATACCGCGTCAACGACATCCCCGAAGCAATTCTCTATATCACTGATTCAGGTAGAGAGGGAGGAAGTGTCTATCTTCCCGTTATCGGCAGTACCGGAAAAAACAGCCTCAACATCGGCTCCGGTTTCACCGGTTTTCTCGATGAGATGCGGATCAGCAGCAGGATCGTCGATTCACCTCAGCTCACAAGATACCGGAACAGAGCGGGTTCAGCGATAACCAGGGTCTTTGATTTAACCTATAACAACTCAAGACTCATCTCCATCAACAGCGAGTTTTCCACCCCCGGGGATACAGATGTAGCCTTTTATTACCGGATGGCAGACACCATGAAAGGATGGAACAACCTGCCGTCAAGCTGGAAAATTTTCACTCCTGGTGATGAATTCCTCCCCACAACACGGGGTCGCTATATGCAGGTACGGATGGATTTTCTACCCGATGGCTCAGGATCTCAATCCCCGGTTGTATCCCAATGCACCATTCGCTATGAACCGGATCTCCCTCCCCACCCTCCTGCCTCCGTACGAGCCGTGCCGGGAGACGGAAGTGTGTCCCTCAACTGGCAGGCGGTCCCGGAACATGATATCGGGGGATATCTGATATTCTACGGAAAGGTCCCGGGACAATACTTTGGCACAGGAACCGATGCCGGAGATTCTCCCATCGATGTGGGAAACAGGACCTCCTTTTCTCTCACAGGCCTTGAAAACGGAAGCCTCTACTACTTCACGGTTGTGGCATACGATTCTACAAGAAATTTGGGTGATTTCTCCCGGGAAATCAGTGCCCGTCCTTCCGAAGTGTATAGAGGGGATTAATGCAGTACCAGGAACTTATTCATCGAGCGAAAACAGCACTGCAGCTTCAAGATTTCCCTCTTGCACAAAGACTTGGCGAAAAAATCGCGGAGGTCAATACTGACTCTTGGGGGGTCTATCTTTTTCTCGGGCTGATCCATACAAAAGGTAAAAACTGGAACGAAGCAATTCAGGCCTATCAGAGATCAATTGAACTACATCCGGAGAATCCTGAAGCTCACAATAACATAGCTGTGATCTACAAGCAGATGGGCAATCTGCCAGCCGCTATGAGCGCGCTCGCGAAAGCGCGGGATCTTGCCCCCGATCGAGCGGACATTGCCTATAACCTGGGTAACTTCTATAAAGCTGCCGGGGACAATGTCAACGCGAAAGTTTTTTACAAACAGGCCATTGAGCTTGATCCCTCCTTTGTACTCTCATATAACAACCTGGGGACCCTCTGCGAAGAGGAGGGGAACCTATCGAAAGCAAAAGCATTCTATACCAAAGGGTTAAGCATCGACGCGAACCATCCAACCCTCCACTACAACCTTGGTGTTACTTTTGAGGCAGAAGGAAAGGATGATGCCGCTCTTTCAGAATACCAGCATGCCCTCAGGAATAAACCCCGATGGGTCGACAGCCTGAATAACCTCGGTGTTGTTCAACAGAAACTGGGCAGGGAAAAGGAAGCCATCGATTCATTTCAGGCAATCCTTTCCTTAGATCCACACAATTCCCAGGCTCGGAATAATATCGGAGCAGTGCTTCAGCATCAGGGAAAATATGAAGAGGCTGAGTCCTGGTTTCGAGAAGCGATTCAGGAAAATCCCCACTACACAAAAGCGGTGTTGAACCTGGGAAAAACCCTGGAGAAATCAGGAAATCTGAAGGATGCTCTTGAAACGGTCGAACAGCTGCTGCGGCAGAATCCTTATGACACCGATGTTCGTCTCCGCCTCGCGGAGATACTCTTAAAACAGGGGGATAGCCAACAGGCAATCGGTCACCTGAAAGCAATCTTGAAGAATGAGCCTCGAAATGTGGACGCTATCCTGGCTCTTGGAGAATATTACCGGGTTCTTGGAAAGCCAAGAAAAGCCCTCTCCACCTATGCCTCAGCATTGAAGATTGACCATGAGAATGTAAAAGCCCGGATCCAGCGGGCGTGGATACTGAAAGAACAGAAGTATTTTGAAAAGGCAATTGGAGAAATAAGCGAAATCCTCAAAATAAAACCGGGAGATTTTGATTCGAGAATACTCCTTGCTGAGCTTTACTGCCAACAAAATCTCTACACTGAATCCCTTTCAATGTTTCAGGAGCTTGATGAGGAAATCCCGGATCACGAGAAGGTCTTAAGGGGAACCGCCCATTGTTACCGGCTCCTTAGAAAACCGGAAGAGGCAATCCGAATTACCGAAAAGCTTGCCACCCTTCAGGGGAGGCGGGGAGGATCCCTCGATCTGGACAATCTTGATGAAAGCCTGGATCTCCTTGAACAGACAGTCGATGAGTACGCGAAGGAATATGAAGATCTATGGAAACGGAATATTGAACGACTCACGCAGGAAGAGGAAATTGCCGCTGAAGAGCTCCAGGGGAAAACTGAGGACAGTTTGTTCTTCGAGGATATCCCGGATCTGGAGGGTGAATCGGTGCCGATAATTGATGTCGGAGGCATTGAACCGATTATCGCGGTCCACGAAGAGGTTGAATACCTGGATATGACTGAGGAGGAGGAGTACATCCCCCCCGATGAAGAGGAAGAGGAGAAACCGATTCCGGTTATCTCCATTGATAAGGGAACTCAAGGGTCCGGCCCCCTTCAAGGCCCTCAAGGCGCTCCGGCTCCCCAGAGCCCTTACCAACAGGGGCCTTACCCAGGCTCACCGTTTCAGCCGCCTTTACCTCAACCAATCATTCAGCCGGTTTACATCCCCATGCCAACTCCAACTCCACCCGCCGCCGGCGGGCAGCAGCCGCGGAGTTCCACGGTTGGAGGGGGGGGTGGAATTACCACAGCGCTGCCTCCCCAGATAACTATCCAGTTCGCGGGGAAAGAACCTGCTGCCGCCCCTATCGTAATTCCCATTTCAATACCGGAACCTAAACCCCCTGAACCTGAAATAGAACCAGGAGTTGAACCTGTACCGGAAGAAGAATTCGAAGGGATCCCGGAAGAGGGAATTGAACTTGAGCCGGAGCCTGAACCGGAAGTTGAGCCTGAGGCTGAGGCTGAAGAAGGGGCTGGTCATCATGCCACGGACCTATTTGGGTATCTTGAGGAACTTGCGGAGTTTTTACCCGAACAGGAAAGAAAGTCTTTCGAGGATAGTGAAATGCATCTGCGTCTGGAGTCCCTCAGGCTGAAGATCAGTGGAAGCGGAGGTTTGAAAAACCTCATTGAACGGGATTTTCACCCCCTGGAACAGGAAATAGAGGTAACAACCGAAAAGGTTGCAGGCACACTTTCCTTTATGGGTAATCTTTCCCGTTTTCATCCGGACAAGAAAATTAGCCTTGCCCTGAACCGGAAAATAGCCCATATTTTAGAAAGCATGAGGAGTCCATCTGATGACTAAGCAACAACGACTTGCCGCGATCAAAAACTACATTGGGAAAATGCCAAGCCTGCCCACTACTGTTACAAAGATCCTGGAAATCTGTAACGATCCTCAAACATCTCCCTCCGACCTAAACCGTATTATCAGCGTTGATCCGGTTCTCATGGGTAAAGTGATGAAACTCATTAACTCCGCTTATTATGGACTTACTCAGAAAGTCACCTCTCTGGTAAGGGCTATCATCATGCTCGGGATAAATACCGTAAAAAATCTTGCCTTAAGTACCGCGGTCCTTGGCAGTTTAGGAAGCAAGAAAAATTTCCAGGCGATGAACATGGATGGATTCTGGCGTCACTCCCTTTGTGTGGGGGTAACTTCAAAACTGATTGCCAAAATGAGAAAGGTCGATTCAAAATCCCTGGAAGAATATTTTATCGCGGGACTGCTTCATGATATCGGGAAAATCCCTTTGAACAACAAGCTTGCCAATGATTATGTCGTTGCCATGCATATCTCCGATACCGAACATATCCCCCTGTACCAGGCTGAAAAATCTTCTCTTAGTATAAATCATAGTGAGGTTGGACACCTGATCGTCGTTTCCTGGCAGCTATCCCATGAGGTCAGGGACGCGGTAACCTATCATCATAAGGTTTCAGACTATGCCGGGAAGCACAAGGATTTTGTTTATACCATTGCCCTTGCAAATGCTTTTTCGAATATGAACGAAATCGGTTACTCGGGAGACCGGTTTCCCGAACCTCTGGATCCCAAGGTATACGAATACTTAGGTGTTACCCTTGAAGATCTTGATGAGATCGAAGATCTGGTTAACGGGGAGATAGAGAACGCGAGTATTTTCTTAAAACTTGCGCAGCAATAGAAAACTATAGAAAGCAGAGGAGCAGGTTATGAAGATCAAGCTCTGGGGAGTTCGAGGCTCAATACCAACCCCCGGACCTGACACCAAGCATTTTGGGGGAAATACCGCGTGCATCGAAATCCGTTTTGATGACGACAGGTTGATCATTATTGATGCCGGTTCAGGAATCCGTCCTCTCGGGGATTATATGATGCGCCATGATCTTCCTAATGGCCCCATCCACACACAAATCTTCATCACCCATACCCATTGGGACCATATCATGGGGTTCCCCTTCTTTACCCCAATCTATATCCCCGGTACGAAAATCGATGTTTACGGCCCGGTAACCTACGAGGAGGAGGGACTGGAAAGGATCATCGGTGATCAGCTTCGTTATCGCTATTTTCCGGTAAAACATTCGGAACTTGCGGCTGAGATCATCTATCATCCTTTAAAAGAGTGTTCCATGGATCTTGGAGATGGTATAACCCTTCATACGAAATACCTGAATCACCCGATCCTCTGTCTAGGCTACCGGATCGAGTACAAGGGCAAGGTATTCTGTACCGCGTATGATACAGAGCCTTTCCGCAACGTTTTCCCTACCGATCCTTCAGATCCGGGGTATGAACCAACAGCGGCCGCTGAGGGGGAAGCTGTTGCGCGGGAGGAAAACGAGAAGATCCTGGAGTTCTTTAAAGGCGCGGACCTGTTGATCCATGATGCCCAGTACACCCATGAAGAGTACCTGTCTTCTAAAATGGGGTGGGGCCATTCTACCTTTGAATATGTAATCAACTCAGCCCATAAGGCAGAGGTCCGTAAGGTCCTTCTCTTCCATCACGATCCGAACAGGACTGACGAGCAGCTAAACAGGGTGATAGAAGAGTACAGGAAAAAGATAGCGGGGCACACCTCGTTAGGAATTGAAATCGCCACGGAGGGGATGGAAATCACCCTGTAAAGTTCTTAATAAACGGAGAAATTGGAAAAGATATTCGTATGCCTGTTCCGCCTTCCGAATCGACGGAAAAATCACCCCCGAGCTGTTTGGTAAGAGCGGTAACAAGCCGCATCCCGAGCCCTCCTGAAGATAGTAAATCTTCCTCACCAGGAATACCCTTCCCATTATCACTAATCGTCAAAATGTAAAGGTCTGCCTCCCGGTGAAAGGATATCCGGATCTCTCCACCCACAGGGCTATCGAAGGCATGCTTCAGGGCATTGGTAACCAGCTCAGTCAGAATGATGCTTAAGGGAACAGCAGAATCAGGATCAATAAGAAGAGGTTCCACGTTAAGGGAGATAGTATGACCTGCACCAAAGGATTGTCTGATAGACTCGGTTATTTCCAACAGATATTCAGAAGCCTGGATCGCTCTGAAATCCTGACTTTGATACAGCATTTCGTGGACACTTCCAATCGAAGCAATTCTATTTTTCAGGGTTTCGAGAATCTCTTCTCCCTGTTCATTCTCTGCGTAGTGTTTCTGTAAATTTATAAGGCTGACAATCATTGCGAGATTATTCTTGACACGGTGGTGGATTTCCCGGATCAGGAGGTCCTTTTCTTCAAGGGCTCGCCTTAAGTCCTTCTCGGCAGCTTTTCTGGAAGTAATATCGGTTTGCACCCCTCTCATAATGAGGGGATTCATTTCCGGATCCCGTTCCATGATTCGGCCCTGAATGAGAATGCATTTCCACTCCCCCTCATTACTGCGAAGGCGGTACTCTGTCTGAAAAAAGTCGGATTCCCCCATGAGGCACTTTTCAAGGCTATGCTGAAATGCCTCACTTTCTTCCGGATGGATTAACGCAAACCATTTCTCAGCGGTATCCGCGATTGGCATAGAAAAAAACCCGAAATGGTGGTTCCAGTGGGTATCGAAGATTACTTTTCCTGACTGGATATTCCACTCCCAGGAGCTGGAAACGGCACCCTCCAAAGCCTGCAGAAGACGGTCTCTTTCATGATTTATCCTGGTCTCATATTTTTTCCACACTAAAATCAATCCAAAAAGATTTCCAAGGGTCCTGTAGAAATCGAGGTGTTCTTCCGACAGGGGTTTCACCCCTGTTTCCCGGTGAATACCGAAAGTACCCACAACTTCGTTTCCACTCATAATCGGGCAAACATACAACGAAAAGGCCCCAAGCCGCTTTAAAAGATCTTCATCGGCCCCCAGGTCCTTCGAGGAAACATCCTGAATAAAGAGAGATTGTCCCTTGCGGATCTCCTCCAGGGCCCACAGAAGAGGAGATAGTTTTGTCCCATAAGGAGCAATCCTCGGTGAACACCATTCATAAATTTCCGGGTCCCGGTATATTTCGGTCCTGAATGGAATAAGATATACCCGGTCAGCGCCACAGATTTGACCAACCTGTTCAAGCAGGGCTAAAACAGTTTCATCTGATCCCTCAGCGGTAATTGTTGGAAGGGAAGCGGATATTTCCTTAAGAAAGGCCATCCGGGTTTCATTCCGGTAATCTCTGCCAGCTCCGGCATATTGAATCTGACTCCGCACTTGCCTCTGGAGACTGTCGGCTATCTCTTTGGTCAACTCTTCCCCGGTACAGGGTTTCAGGAGGTAAGCATCCACATGAGCGCGAATAGCATTCATGGCAAGCTCTACATTGCGATACTCCGATAAGATGATAAAGATGCCCTGGGGATTCAACTCCCTGCCATACTGGATCACTTTAAATCCATCGATTCCCCGGATCATGATTTCGGTAACGAGAACATCAAAAGGCTCTGCTTCCATGATCCGGAGGGCTTCGCTGCCGTTTCTTGCTGCCCTGATGGTAAATCCCCGAAATTCGAGGTCTTTTGAGAGGGAGGATAGAAGAGCCTCATTCTCATCCACCAGAAGAATGGTCTCCGTATGCAGTTTCAGCGTTTTACCCATAATTCCATAGTGCAGGGAAATGTCTTATTTTGCAATCTGCTTTTATAGATTGTCAAAAGTGGGAAAAGGGGATACAGTATCTTTTGTTCGGGGGATTAGCTCAGTTGGCTAGAGCGGTTGGTTCGCAATCAACAGGTCGTGGGTTCGACTCCCATATCCTCCATTACATCCTTTTCTCATGGAAAGAAAATGGCAAAAACACCTCCCAAAAGGTACGCCCCCGGGGAGCTGGAAAAAACCAGGGGGAATCTTGGGGAACTAACGAAAGAAGAAGCCCATGAAATGGCCCTCATTCTCGGAGGAGAGGTGGGCGTCGAACGGTCCAAAGAGATAGTAGAGGAGCAGTATTTACTGCTTCAGGAGCAAAACCGAAGACGCCATGACAGAATTATCCAGTCAGCCCCGTTAAAGATACAATTTCCCGGTTTTAAACTTGAGAAAATCCTGCCCCAGCGAAATCTTGAAGAAGATTTTACCATTTCCTACATTACCCGTATGCGAATGAATTTTCACGCTTCCCGGCCGGAATATCATGTTATGTCCCGATGGGAAGCCTTCAAGTCCCTCCTGTCCCTTGTTTCGTTAGAGGGAGAACGGGCCCATCACCGGTTTATTACCGGCGGGGATGATCTTTTTTATAACCCAATCGAGGAACTTGTACTTTCGGTGAGGAATCTTCTATCCCGAAACAGGAAAAGCCGGGCCCATAATGTTAGAAATCCTTTTTATCTTGAGATACTCGAAATCCTGAAAAACTGGAATATCGAAGGACTTCACCGTGAACTCTCCTCACTCCAGCGGCACCCACGGCAGGTAAGAATATTCTCCTGCCGGAGGCTTTGCAATCTTATCTATGTTCCCATCATAAGTCTCTCCCGCCTCGATCCGGATCGGCACATTATAAGAGCGATACGGGAACTGAAAAACAAGAATCTTCTCACAGTACCGGCCCACGGTGAACAGGAGGAAAAAATCCTCGATGGAGCACGGAAGGCGGAATTCGCTGTCCGGCAAATTTTTTACAGTGTAAAAGAACGTTGCTACCCCCTCCTGATGAAACTCTGTTCAAAGGACTTTGAGTATTACAGTGATTTTTTCCAGGAACATGAAGAAAGCATTCTCTCCTGCCTGAAACTGAATTCTGAAGACCTCCTTATTCCACCTGCCGAGACCCCGGAACAGACAAAAGAAACCATAGACCCCCTCCCGGAGGAACGGGAAGTATCCCTTCACAAGGAAGCCCTTCAGGAGATCGGAATTCAAAAGGGGATTGAACTCCTGTACTCCCTCTTTCCCAAGGCAGGGTGGCACTACCTGGAGGAGTTTCCTGACCTTTATCCCTATTTTGAGCCCCTCTTTCAACTGCCAAAAGGTTCGGAACTGATCTCTCCAAAAGACCCCCTTCAGCAGGTTGTGGTATTCCATTCCATTCTTCAGCAGTTGTTTTATGGATTTCATAGTATCTCTTTCGGGACGAGGCAGGATGGATCCAAGTTACAACCTGAGATTGATGAGATCATCGGGGAATGGCACCGTTTTCAGGAAGAGTATCTTGAAAAAGATTACCTGCCGCGGCTTCAGGATTATTGCAGACAGATTGAACGGAACACAGAATTTGCTTCGACCGAATATGGACAGCGGTTAATAAACATGCTCTTGTGGGGAAAGAAATACTACCTTTTCCCCCATCTGCAATTTAGACCTATCGGAAGCCTTAAAACCTGGATCAAAGAGGGACTTTCAAAATTCTTTGTCCTGGTTGAAAAACTGAAGATACTCCTTACCGAAATTGTACTGGACCTGAATGAGAAGGGAGCTGAATCAGCCTACCTGTTGAATTCCAACAGTGATATGTTCTTTGAAATAGCAAACCCCGTATCATCCCGGCTTACACGTTACCTGGAAAAGGGGAAGAAAAGACAGAACACAACAAACCTCATTATTTATTCCCTGCAGATTGTTCTTGTTCTGGATTTCCTGCTTAACCACCCTGAGAGCTTTTATTACAACGATTTACCGGGTACTTTCTTCAGGAGTGAACCGGGAAAAGAATCCGCTCCCGTTTATGCCGTTGAACTCCTCGATACCAACGCTATCATCAGGAAAGCGGATGCCCAGTCTCAAACATTGGAACAGAAGCGGCATCGACCCTGGCTCGAGGAGGATGATGTACCCTCCATTGTTCAGGACAGCATCCTTTTGTCCCGGGCACACAGGAGGCCCCTTTCCGCTATCGAATTGCATCCCTCTTTAGCGGATGACCTGTTTTTTGATGATGCTGTGGAATGTGTCAGAAAAACTATCCGGGGAGAGGGAGATATCATCTTCCGAAGAAGCCTGGGAAAAGTTCTCATTCTTCTTTCAGAATCGACAACAGAGGGTGCATGTGACTTAGCACGGCGGATCCTTGATGAGCTTCAGTCCCTCGGTCAGCTCTATTATGCCGGGATTTGTCAACTTCACGGGGCCTGGGGAGAAGAAGTGTTCCTGAAAACAACCAGAAAAGCCGCTGAGGAAGCGGCAAAACTACCGCCTCCATCCGCATCCATTTATGAGCCGAAACACCACACTTTCCAAAGCCTTTAGGGGAGAGACCTTTTAAGCTATTCTTCCCTGCCTGTTTCGATCTTTTTCATGAATCTTTCCAGGGGTTTTCCCTTCAATACCACATCAGTGCCATTTAGAAGCCCCCTAAGTGCTTCCATTTCTGACCTGGAAAATTGGACACTCCCCTCGATATGTTCAGAAAAAGCCTCGCAAGCAATGGGACACACCTTTTTCGCGATGTCAAAGATAACAACCGCATAGTCCCTGATTTCCCGCTGGGCATGAAAGTCCATCCTCAGCTTAAGAAAATGGAAAAGATTGTGCAGGTCCATCTGCCAGTACCACTCAGTGTACAGACTCAGAGGCAGATTTATTCTGGCAAGCTCACGGGCGATCTCCTTATTGAGAAGCTCCTGGTATGACGCGTATTCCCGTTCCTGATCTTCGGCAAGAAGCTCAAGAACCTGGTCTTTCAACTCATCAGGAACAGGAACATCAGACCTCCCCTGTTTGTTGCTCACACTCTGAAAACAGATGTCTTCCCGTCGGGGCAGGTAGAACTCATCCTTCAATACACTGTATCTTCCGGAAATCTCGTTGACCCTTGCGGTCCGGTGGCGGATCCATTGCCGGGCGACAAAGATCGGCATCTTCACATGGAAAGTAAAATTGACCTGTTCGAAGGGGGAGGTATGATCATGCCGGAGAAGGTAGTTAATGAGCCCTTTGTCGGCCCGGTAGGCTTTTGTGCCCTCACCGTAGGAAACCCGGGCTGCCTGGACGATCCGCTCATCACTGCCAAGGTAATCAACAAGACGGACAAACCCTTTATTTAATACCGGAAATTCCTTATCAAGAATTTCCTCAGCTTCAGGTACAACGCAATGACCCATCCCGACGCCTCCCTTGTTCTAAAACATCTTTTATAACTGTTCGGGTAGATAGGCTATTAGGCTGTAGGCTGTTAGGCTATTAGGGTTTACGCATTGACCGAATCAGAGCACCCTTGAACAATATTTGACTGAACTGAAACCGCCGCTCTTCTCATTTGAGAAGTCACCCTATTCAGGTTGTTTAGGCTGAAGGCTATTAGGTTTAGGCTGCCTACCTAATAGCCTACAGCCTATCTACCTACAGTCTATCCCCCTACAGCCTATCCTGCCTAATAGCCTATAGCCTATCTACCTACAGCCTTCCTCCCTACAGCCTTCCAAGGGTAGTTTACTAAAGACCCAGGTTCCTGTCGATATGTGCCTTGGTAACTGACAGGATTTCTCCGGTTTCAACACGGAGTAATTTCAGGAATAACTCAAACTGATCCTCCCTTCCGTAGAGGGAACCGGTGAGCAGCATTTCGGCGTTCAGCAGTTTCCCGACCAGAACGGCGTCGCCGGCGGTCAGACCGGTCAGTTGGAGCTTCAGCTCCTCGATAATACTCTGCAGATCTTTTCTCTCCACCATCGTCCAGAGTTCCTGTTCCGCCCCGGACATAATAAGCCGCTCGGTAAAATACTCGGCATTGGCGGCGAGGTCCTCATCAGCAGCGGCAAGGGGAAGAATTGCCAGAGCGGTCCCCTTGGGGATCTGAATCGTAGAGAAATCCGCAAGCTGTTCAAAAGCAAGATTGAAGAGTTTCTTTAAGGTCTCCTCCCTTTCCTCCTCGGCGATCTTATGGGCTTCGAAGTAAGGTTCCGGTTCTTCCAGGGGAAGATCTGTTTGATAGCTCAATTCTTCCCGGGCAAAACGGATAATGATTGCCTCGAGTTTATCGGTTTCGTAGTTTGATCCGGTATGATGGCTCACACTTCCCGGTGCTCCCCCTTCACTTTCACCCCGTTCACCGTAAGTCAGGAAGATATACTTCCCCGCGGTATACTGGGCAATCTGCCGGAGAATGTATTCTCCCATCAGGTCGAGTCCCCCGGTCCCGACACCGTAGAACTTGATCCCCATCTCCTTTGCATCCTTTACCGCATCGGTGTAGGTGTATTTCTGTCCGTAATCGAGATGGGGAGGCGCGTCGGTAATAATAAAGGCGAGTTTTATCCCATCACGGTTCCACCGGATCGTTTTTACCGCCTTCTGTAACGCGGCCTGCAGGTCTTCGGGGGTGTCTCCCCCGCCATAGGCTTCAACCCGCGATAGCGATTCCTGAAAAACATCAAGATCCCTGGTCATCGGAATTACCTCGGTCAGATAATCATCCTCCACATCCTTATAGAGAACCATGCCGAAACGAACATCCGTGGGAACCGAAAGGGAGGTGAGATTAAGGTGGATAAGCTCGATAGTTGTCTTTAACCGTTCAATCTCTTCTCCCATACTGCCGGTGGTATCCATGACGAAGAGAATATCCAGGGGAATCTGTTGTGGGATCTCCCGAAGCTCTTCAAGGGACAATGAAACAGTTCTGGGTCCCTGTCTCAAAAGAGTGGTTTCAATTTCCCGGTTACCGTAGCGGATTTTCACATTATAAGAACTGAGTTGTGGAGAGTATTCTGCAGGGAAAAAGAAATACCTGCCGTCAGCCATGGTAGGTCCCGATTCCAGAGGCTTGCCTCCATCTTTCACTGTAACCTTTGCACCAAGGACAGGCATCCCTTCGGCATCGGTCAGTTCTATTATGATCCGTTCCGACACGGTCAGAGGAAGGTGCTCTACATATTCAAAATCCTCGAGAAATCGTACAAAGTACCCGAATTGCTGGTTATCATCGGAAAACCCGGCACTGAGGCCGGATACTCTTGGCCTGCTTGAGGAGGTGGAACTCCTTCCCCCGGATTCGGCGGCTCCAATTTCCGGAACTCCGGTTTCCGTTAAAAAGGTCATCTCCTCCTCATCGCTCCGGGCGGATTCCCCTCGCGCGCTCTTCACCGAATCATCGGTAACAGCGGACGCGGAAACTTCTTTTGATGGTAACTCTTTTACCGAAGGCTCCGGAATCGAAGATTCCTCAACTGAAGGCTCCGATGGAGGCGGCAGGTCATCATCCCGAAGAAAAGGTCCCTCTTCGGGGAGGCCCGCGCATCCGCCGAGGAAAAGTAATAAGCTTAAAAAAAGTATTGATATCTGTTTCATATTCATCCCTCTCTATCCCTAAGGACTTTATCACTAAATCACAAAATTTCCATAATCGCGGCCCCCCGGGAGAGATTTGTAAGGAGAGACCTACAGTTTTCAAGATTATCCGCGGGCAGGAGGGCAATCACTTCAACATTCAGGCCGAACTGTTCCTCAATTATCCGGGCCTTTTCCTGAAAAAGAATCTTCTTCCCCTGATCGAAAAGTTCATAGGGAAAGGTAAGCTTGATTTTACAACGCTCTACTTTTTCCTCTACCGGAAGGGTTTTCAGAACTTCCTGGGCGGCCTGGGTATAGGCTTTAACAAGCCCCCCCGTTCCCAGTTTTGTCCCCCCGAAGTAGCGAACCACCATAAGGAGGATGTTGGAAATACCACTACCGCGAAGGACCTCAAGGACCGGCCGCCCCGCTGTTCCCGATGGCTCATGATCATCGCTGAAACCAAAAATGTCCCCCCGTGGTCCTGTCAGAAAGGCATGGACCACATGGGTCGCGTCGGGATACCGGTCCCTGGTTTCACGAATCCTTGTACGGGCGCCCTCAGCCGATTCCACCCCGCAGGTTATTGCAATAAACCGGGACTTTTTAATCTCGATCTCAGCTACCGCTTCTCCTGCGGGAACAAGCATTCCGTATCATTCTCCCGAAACCACAGAAACCCCTTTCACGAGTTCCTGCAGATCCGGCAGTCTCTTCTGATAGTAATCCTTCCAGATCTGAGGGATAGAGGCCGCGTCAAGATTTTCATAGGGAAGCACTACCATACCGTACTCAGGGTGCCGGTAATTAACGATAAGATAGGGATCCACAGATTCCAGGGTGCTTCCATTCTCAGTTTTCCTGACAATCACCCGGAATATTGCTGACTCTCCGGTGTCAGCCCGATGGGGGTCCTCCTCCGCCGGATTCAGCGTCCAGGTTTGTCCTGAAATGAAATTTCCATTGGACATGATGATGAGGGAGGTCTTTCCATCATGTTCCAGAGCCTCCCAGGGCTGAAGGACGTGGGGATGATGAGACCAGATTATGTCCGCGCCGTTTCGCGCAAGTTCTCTGAGGAACTCCGCTTTATCCCTGTGCGGTTCGGGGGCATATTCAATGCCGTCGTGAAAAGAGAGGACAAAGAGATCATATCGGGAGCTTTGGTTTCGGACCACGTCAAGAAGGTCCTGTTTTACAATATCATTACGGTAATTTACCAGGTAAACGAGCTCCTTACCCTTTGCAAGATTCACAAAGGCGGTTACTGCCATAAAGCCAATCTTCCATCCACCGTAATCGATCTCTTCAACGATGAACCCGTCAAACTGGTTGGTCTTAATCCCTGAAAACCGTATCCCCTTTTCGGCCTGAAACTCCTCTATAACCTTAAAGGTCTGACGGACCGAATCAGCCCCCTGATCTGTTATATGATTGTTGGCAAGAGAAAAGATATCTACTCCTGCTTCTATCGCCGCGTCCACATAAGAAGGATGAACATTAAACCGGGGATAATTGGACATGGGGAGCCGCGGGTCAATGGGGAATTCAAGATTGCCAAAGCTTAAATCATCGGCCTGAAGGACCTCCACTACCCCCTCCCAGATAAAATTATAGGGGGTCCGGGAATAATTCACATCGTGGGCCATGATATCTCCGATAAAGGAGAGAGAAAGGGTCTCCCTGACCGGTTCCACATCCGAAGCTCTTACGGCAATAACAACCCCAAAAACAGTAACGGCCAAAAGAAGAATAATCAGACCATACAGTACATACCAGCGCATAAAACTATTATGAAGCTCCCCTTCCCGGATGTCCAGTAGGAAATATTGGTTCGTTAATCAATTTCTTTCCATGTGTCCCTGTATCCAGGTATAGATATCCTCGTATACCTCATTCCGGTTGATTTCATTTAGAACTTCATGCCGTGCTCCGGGGTACAATTTAAATGTTACATCTTCGATTCCCTTTTTCTTATAGGATCTGAATACCTGCCGGGACCCCTTAGCAAATCGGCTCACAGGATCCCGGGTGCCGGAGATGAAGAAAACCGGGAGATTTTTTGGGATTCCCCCCAACGAATCCTTACTGAAAAGGTTTGAAAAGCCCATCTGAAGATCACTGAATAATCCGGTCCTGGGGATAAAACCGCAGCAAGAATCGGTGATATATTCATCCACCACTGACTCATCCCTGCATAACCAATCGAACTTTGTTCTGTTCGGTTTGAAAGAACGGTTATACCCCCCAAAAAGCATTGAATCAAGTTCAGAACTGCGGCTGATTGGTCCTGTCTTTCGAAGCTCCTTGTTAATCAGCCATTTTCCAACTGTATTAAACAGCAAGGAACTGCCGGAGGTTCCCGATAGAATTACTCCTGAGATCTCTTCACCGGATTCAGAGATATAGTGACGGGACATCAGCGAACCCATGCTGTGGCCTAACAGAAAACAGGGAAGAGAGGGATATTCCTTTTTCAGGAACCGGGTAATCTCCCTGAGATCTTCGATAACTCTTTCCCATCCGTCTTTCACGGCAAAAAGCCCCTGGTCATGGTCCTGTTCGACAGTTTTACCATGTCCCCGGTGATCATTAGCGCAGACAATGAACCCTTTTGTAGACATAAACCTGGCGAACTTCCGATAGCGCCCTCCATGCTCCCCGAGGCCATGTGCTACCTGTACCATTCCCACAGGATCCATACTTAAAGGAGGCAGCCAGAGGTACAATTGAAGGTTTTTCCCGTCGGATACTGTCAGTTTTATCTCTTTCTCCCGCATACAACTCTCCTCCTTTTAGTATACACCACAAATGGGGCTCAAAGCACGTCAAATTGTTCATTGTTTTTAGTTTATCGCATTCACCTATTATTTTATCTTTAATAATTATAATAAATATCTTATACGATATATTATTATCATATTAGAATTATATAATCACAATATTCATCTTATATGGTCTTTTCACGCTTTCATTTTCTTTTTTATTAGGTTATTTTAAATATACATGCTACGATAACACATACATATACATCAAAAGGAGTGACACAATGAGTACCAGGGTTGAATCCATTGAAACTCAAAAGTTCACCATGCATGAGGGTGGGGAACTGCAGGTTGAACAGATATTCCCAATCCTTGATGACATTATGGAAGGGTTCAGTGATACCGGGGGTGCTTTGATCCCGGTTCTGCAGTCTGCTCAAAACCTGCTCGGTTATCTGCCCAAAGAGATCCTGAAGCATATCAGCGAGAGGCTTGAAATTCCCTACAGCGAAGTAACCGGGGTTGTTTCTTTCTATTCTTACTTCTCCACCGTCCCCCGGGGAAAATTCATTATCCGGGTTTGTCTTGGAACGGCCTGTTATGTTCGCGGGGGTAAAGAGGTCCTGGAAGGTTTTAAAAAACTTATCGGAATAAATGTGGGGGAGACAACAGAAGACCGGGAATTTTCCCTTGAAGTCGGCCGCTGTTTTGGCGCCTGCGGCCTCGCGCCGGTTGTCATGATAAATGAGGATGTTCATCAGCGTGTCCGTCCTGCCCGGCTGAAAGAATTGCTCTCCCAATATGGAGGTGATGAATCATGAAAGAGGTACTACAGCGTATTTCCCTCACCGATCTTCCCACGATCCGTGAGAAGATAATAACCTTTAGAAAGAAGACAAAAACTGAAATTCTGCTCTGCGCGGGCGCGGGCTGTATCGCGTCGGGGGCTATTGAGCTCAAAGAAGTCTTGGAAAAAGAGATATCTCAACGCAACCTTGATGTGGAAGTTCGGGAAACAGGGTGCATGGGGCCATGCTCCCGGGGACCTGTCCTCATGATACAACCCCAGGGGACAATCTATGAAGGCCTCATTCCTGAACACGCGGAGAAAATCGTAACCGGTCACCTGATCGGCGGAAAGATAGTTGAGGAATTTTCCCATCGGAACATACATGATGATACTCCTGCCCCTACAATGGAACAATCTGATTTCTTTAAAAATCAGGAAAAGATCGTCCTTAGAAATTGCGGACGGATTGATCCTCTAAATATCATGGATTACATCGCCGAGGATGGGTACCAGGCTCTGGCCAACACTATCACTGAATTATCCCGGGAAGAAGTTATAGAAATAATAAAGAGATCGGGACTCAGGGGGCGTGGTGGGGCCGGATTCCCAACCTGGCTCAAGTGGCGCTTTACCAAAGAGGCTGCGGGAGATGTGAAATATGTCCTGTGCAACGCCGACGAAGGGGACCCGGGAGCATTCATGGACCGGAGTGTACTGGAAGGTGATCCGCACAGTCTGATCGAAGGGATGGCCATCGCCGCCTACGCCATCGGCGCCCGGAAGGGATATGTCTACGTTCGGGC
>JAGLYY010000191.1 GCA_023131935.1 Spirochaetales bacterium
TGGCAGTATCCCGGCTCAACAAGGCCCTTGAACAGGCCCGGGAGAATGGCCTCCTTGGAGAGAGGGTCCTGGGTACAGATTTTTCCTTTGATCTTGAAATCAGAATGGGTTCAGGAGCCTTCGTATGTGGAGAGGAGACCGCCCTTATAAATTCCATCGAAGGAAAACGGGGAGAACCCCGTCCCAGACCACCCTTTCCCGCGCAGAAGGGTCTCTGGGGCAAACCCAGCCTTTTAAATAACGTAGAAACCTACGCCAGTGTGGCTGCCATCATTTTGAAAGGGGCAGACTGGTACGCCTCCTTCGGAACCGAGGAAAGCCGGGGAACAAAAGTTTTCGCCCTCGCGGGAGCGGTAGAAAATTCCGGCCTTGTGGAAGTTCCCATCGGGACCTCCCTCGGCGAGCTGATCTTTGACATCGGCGGCGGGGTTAAGGACGGAAAGCCATTCAAAGCCGCCCAGATCGGCGGCCCCTCAGGCGGATGTATCCCCAGGGAATACCTGAATGTACCCCTGGATTACAACACTCTAAAAGAGCTTGGAGCCATCATGGGATCGGGCGGACTCATCGTTATGGATGATGACACCTGCATGGTGGATGTGGCCCGGTTCTTCCTCGAATTTGTCCAGGAGGAATCCTGCGGTAAATGTGTTCCCTGCCGGGTTGGTACAAAAAGGATGCTGGAGATCCTTACAAGGATCTGTAACGGCGAAGGAGAGGAGGGGGACATTGAAAGCCTCATCGAACTTGGTGAGATGATCCGTTCCACCTCTCTCTGCGGCCTGGGACAGACCGCTCCAAACCCCGTTCTCTCAACCATCAGGCACTTCCGCCACGAATACGAAGCTCATATCAGAGATAAACATTGTGATGCCGGTGTCTGCGCGGGTCTCGTCCGGGCACCCTGCCAGAGCGCCTGTCCCGCCGCGGTCGATGTTCCCGGGTTTGTTTCCCTCATTGGTGAGGGGCGTTACGCCGAAGCGCTCAGACTGCACAGGGAACGGAACCCCTTCGCCGCGATTTGCGCCCGGGTCTGTTTTCATACCTGCGAGGATAAATGCCGGCGCGCCAGTCTTGATGATTCCGTATCCATCCGCGGGGTGAAAAGGTTCATGGTAGACCAGGAGGTAACCATCCAGTTACCAAGGGTCCTCGAAAACCCGGAGAACGCCAAACGGAAAATAGCCATAATCGGTGCCGGTCCCGCGGGCCTGTCCTGCGCTTACTTCCTTGCCCGCCTTGGTTACAAACCGGAAGTCTTTGAAGCGGCACCCCGCCCAGGCGGGATGATGGTCCAGACCATCCCGGCATACCGGCTCCCACGGGAAACCATAGCCCGGGAGATCAGGATGATTGAAAACCTTGGGGTGGAAATCCAGACAAACAAGGTCCTTGGCAGGGATTTTACCCTTGAAAGCCTCGAAAAAGATAAGTACGAGGCGGTTTTCTTAGGGATGGGTGCTCCCGATTCTCTCTACATGGGAATCCCCGGAGAAGAGGCCGAAGGTGTTGTTCAGGCAGTTCCATTCCTCCAGGAATACAATATCCGCGGTTCGGTAAAGGTAGGCAGGCAGGTGATCGTTATTGGGGGTGGAAACGCCGCAATTGATGCCGCCAGGACCTCCCTCCGGCTGGGAGCGGAAAAGGTTACTATCGTATACAGGAGAAGTCAGGATGAGATGCCCGCTTACGCGGAAGAGGTCGAAGAGGCCCTCCACGAAGGGATCAAAATCCGGTGCCTCACGCAACCGGTTGAAATCAAAACAGGAAAGAGGGGAGAAGTAACAGCTCTCAAATGTATCCCAATGAAACTGGGTGATTTCGACCGATCCGGACGCCGGTCTCCACAGGCATCAGAACAGGAAGAATTGCTAATTGAAGCTGATCAGGTAATAATCGCCATTGGCCAGCGCTTAGAAGCTAAAAAACTCTTTGGAACTGCTGACTTAAAATTGAACTCCAAAGGGTTTCTTATGTCCGATCCCGTAACCGGAGAAACCTCAATTGAAAGGGTTTTCGCCGGAGGAGATTCGGTTGAAGGACCTTCATCTGTTGTCCGGGCCATCGCGGCGGGAGAACAGGCAGCTGTCGGAATCGACTTGAAGTTTACCGGGGAAGACCATGCTTTCTGGCGGTTTGAAGCAGAAATTGAGACCTCCTACGATCCGGATGTCGATCCCGTACCCTACCCGAGAGAGAAGGTCAACTCGATTTCCATCGAAAAACGGTGCCACAACTTCGACGAAGTCGAACTGCCCTGGAACGAAAGCGTCGCTCAGCGGCAGGCAAAACGCTGCCTCCGTTGTGACTATGGAAAGAACATCAGGATGAAGGAAGAAACTCATGCATGAAATCACCATTAACGGAAAAACCCTGTCAGTCGAAAACAACACAACAGTCCTCCGGGCCGCGAAGCAGGCAGGTATCCATATCCCCACTCTCTGCTACCTCGAGGGACATGATCCCCTGGGCGCATGCCGGGTCTGTATCGTCGAAGTAGAGGGAGCGCCAAACCTCATGGCAGCCTGCTCGACTCCGGTGCAGGAGGGGATGAAAGTATTCACAAATAGTAAACGTGTCCGGGGCGCGCGAAAGTTGGTTGTTGAGCTGCTCTTAAGTGAGCATGAGGGCAACTGTCAGTACTGCGACCGGGCGGATGACTGCGAACTCAAAGCACTCGCCCACGAACTGGGGATCCGGGATGTACGCTACGAAGGGGAACCCGCAGCCGGCATTACCGACGAATCAACCCCTGCTCTCACAAGGGACTCAGCCAAATGTATCAAGTGCCGCCGGTGCGTCACTGTTTGCAACCAGATGCAGGGAGTGGGAGCACTCTTTCCCCAGAACCGCGGATACGATACGGTTATAGGACCGGCATTCGCTGAAGGTCTCGATACCGTAGCCTGTGTTCAGTGCGGACAATGCGCCGCCGTCTGTCCCGTAGGAGCGATTATTGAGAGAGATCATATTGATGATATCTGGGAAGCCCTGGATGATCCCAATAAACATGTTGTTGTGCAGACAGCTCCCGCTATCCGGGCAGCTCTCGGAGAGTGTTTCGATCTTCCCCCCGGGACTTTGGTTACGGGACGGATGGTATCCGCGCTCAGACAGCTCGGTTTCGACGGGGTCTTCGACACCAACTTCACCGCCGACCTCACTATCATCGAAGAGGGTACTGAGCTCCTTATGAGACTCAGGAGAACACTCGTAGAGAACGAAAAAGTTGCCCTGCCCCAGTTTACCAGTTGTTCACCGGGGTGGATAAAGTTTGCTGAATACTTCTATCCCGGCTTTTTACCAAACCTTTCAACATGTAAGTCCCCCCAGCAGATGTTCGGGGCCCTCGCGAAAACCTACTATGCCGCAAAGATCGGGGTAAAGCCTGAAGATATGGTCGTCGTATCAATCATGCCCTGTACCGCGAAAAAGTTTGAATGTGAACGGGATGAAATGAATGATTCAGGATTCCAGGATGTGGATTGGGTTCTCACTACCAGGGAGCTCGGGCGGATGATCAAACAGGCGGGAATCGACTTTGTTGCCCTCAATAAGGATGAAATGGATGCCCCACTCGGCATCTCCAGCGGCGCGGCGGATATATTTGCCAACACCGGCGGGGTAATGGAAGCGGCCCTGCGAACAGTTCACGAAATCGTAACCGGAAGGCCACTGCCGATGGACAACCTCCACATAACCCCCCTAACCTCTCTCGAAGGGATCAAAACAGCAGCTGTAACCCTCACCGATACAGTTCCCGACTGGTCTTTCCTCGAAGGGGTCGAAGTAAAAGTCGCGGTAGCTCACGGTCTCGGCAACGCGGCAAAACTCCTCGACGCAATTAAAGAGGGGAAAGAATTCTTCCACTTTGTTGAGGTAATGACCTGCCCCGGCGGATGTATCGGCGGCGGCGGCCAACCCCGTTTCACAACCGATGAAGTGCGAATGGCCCGGATCCAGGCGATTTTTAAGGAAGATGAAGGGAAGGAACTCAGGAAGTCCCATGACAATCCCTATATAACAACCCTCTACAAGGAGTTCCTCGGAGAACCTCTTGGCGAGAAATCTCATCACCTCCTCCACACCTCTTACGAAAAACGTGAGAAAGTAACTGTTCAGGTAGATAGACTGTAGTGGAAAGGCTGTAGGGAAGGGAAATACGGAGGATGGAGACGGGAGGACGGAAGATTATAGAATTCACATAAATCCATATTAGGCCTTATGATTGCTATATCAAAAGTGCAGGCTTCGTGGCACTCCACAATTCCTGGGTGGGGAGAAGCAATACGAAACGTCATGGAGCAGGAGCAATGAGCATAACGGGTTCAGAATTGCTCTCCTCAACCATCTCCCGGCAAAAGAAAATCAAAGAACTCCTCTGAGAATAACAGCTCTCCCGAAAAATCGGCATCCAGAGGACCGGAAAGGGAAACATCGAAGAAGTCGGTGGAGAGCCCGAGGGGGTGAATATGATTTTCTCCGGTGTTTTCCTCGAAGAGGGCTTCAACAAAAGCCCGGGTATCTTCCCGGATCAATTTGCGGGTAACGATGCTGTCGTACCCCCGGATACCTGAAAAGACAATCAGGAAGGCCGCTGCCGCTGCCGCGGCATACTTTAACACAGTATATTTCGCTAAGGGGGCGCCCGGGAACCGGAATACCTTATCCGGAATCCTCACAGGAAGGGGTTCCGGTAAGGCTCCGTTAAAAGCCCCTTTTAGTCCATCTTTCAGGCGGAGCATCCCCTCCGCGAGCTTTTGCTCATCAGAGCTGAGGACTTCGAAAACTTCCCGGGGGATATCATTCCCCGCGTCAAGGTAATCCTGAAACACCTCCAGGTTGTTTTTATGTTCATGCTTTTCCATGTTCAAACTCTCCCTATCAACAGACCTGCCGCTTTCTTCCGGGCCCGGTGAAGCCTGGATTTTACTGTTCCAACCGGAAGGTGAAAGATGTCCCCAAGCTCCTGCAGACTTTGTCCCTCCACCTCTTTCATAAGCAATAAACTCCGATCCTCTTCACTAAGCTTGAGCAGACACTTCATCAATTCATCCCGGTCACTGGATCGAATGGCCCGTACTTCCGGTGTTTCCTGGTCCTCCACCCTTCCTGCGGCCATGAACTTATGGATGATATTCTGCTGCCGCTTTGCTTTTCGAAGCATATCAATCCCCTTGTTCCTGCACATACGAAACAGGTAGGTTTTGAAACTTGCCCGGAAGGTGAACCGTCGGAGGTCCTTAAACAGGGCAAGCAGGACCTCCTGCTCGGCATCTTCTATATCCTCATACGCTCCCCGGAGTATGGTATACAGAATCCTGCGTATCGAATCCCGGTGCCGCTCAACAAGGGCAGTAAAAGCCTCCCTGTCTCCGGAATGGCAGAACCTCAGCACGTAATACTCGTCGGACCGTTCGATTTCGCACTCCCGATTCATGCTGAAAAGCTACCGTCCCTGCGGCACTGGTTGCCCCTCCGGCTTTGGCGGATCATTATCCCGGGGATTCTGCTGTGCCTGCTGTTCCCTGTATGTTTTTAACGCACGGAGAAATCTCTCCCACCGTTCCTCTCCAAAGATCTTCCGGGACTCTACCCGGGCTTCGATCTTGGCAAGCTCAGCTTTCAGCGTCCATTCCAGGGTCTGCTCCAGAACCGCCTTCACCCGCTGCATATCCACATCTACGGGAAAAAGGAGCTTCTCGAGCTGGGCTTTCAGGATATTCAGTTCAATATGCGCCTCCCGAACCTTCCTGTCCATTTTACTTTGCAGTTCCAAAACCTGCTCGATTTCAGAGTTTGTCAGGCCAAATCGTTGTAGAATCTGCGCGTTATTTAAATTCTGAGCAAATCCCGATACAGCAATGGAAATCAGGATGATTCCCGCAACAATTATTCGTTTCATTTAGTCGGCTCCTTTCACCTTCTTTATCTATCTGTTTGTCGATGGAAACATTAAAAAGTTCCATTCCCGGTTATTTTAAG
Source organism: Spirochaetales bacterium (assembly GCA_023131935.1). Lineage (GTDB taxonomy): Bacteria > Spirochaetota > Spirochaetia > JAGLYY01 > JAGLYY01 > JAGLYY01. The sequence continues at coordinate 5,986 of JAGLYY010000191.1, forward strand.
TGTAAATTATATGTACCATGTTTTTCCTTGAAAAGATGCTATATTTATCTAGGATTAGATAAAAGGATGGATTTTCCATGAAAAAGTATATCATACTGTTTTTTTTGGTAATAATCGTCTTCTCGGCCTACGGTCAGAATTTGTCGGTAACTTATATCGACGGATTCCTTGAAGTAAAGGATGGAAACTCCTGGATCGAGGTGTACATAGGAGATTCCCTTTCACCAACCGATATTCTTCGTCTGGACGAGGATTCCCTCGCTGAATTTTCCCATGGTAATCAAACTATCGTACTTTCAAGTCCCGGGGTATATACAATCGGTAATCTCATTGATATATCCAACAATCAATCCGGAATCGTTAATCTGGTTTCGCGCAAAGTGCAGCAGATGTTCAGCCGGCCTGGACCGGGGAAATCGGCTGTTATGGGTGTCAGGGCAGATAAAACGGACGATGAAGAGCTCTCCTGGATGGGCAGTGATACTGAAGAACTCATCAACTGGGGCCGGGAAAAACTGGACGAGGGCAATTATTCCGAAGCAAGGGCGAACTTTCTCGAAGCTCTCGACTTTGCCCTCGATGATTTTGAGAAAGATGAAGCTCTTTTTTATCTAGGCTATACTGAGTTGCTTTCCAAAAACAGCCTTAAGGCCCTTGAATTGTTCCGGGATGTTTCACCCCACCCTTCGGTCATCTATTACAACCAGGCTTACCTGCTTAAAGCGAGTCTGCTTTTTGAAAGCTTTGCCTGGAATGATACCATCGACTGGATCGATACCTTCAACGGATCGGATATCGAGACTTTAGGCTCTCTTACCCTCCTGAAGGGAATCTGCTACCTGCAGCTCGGGTCACACCGGGAGGCTGATAACCTCTTTGAAGAGATTATCGCTCTTGATCCGGACCCTGAAACTACAGAAATCGCGAAAGAGCTGCTCAGGAAAAGATAATTTTATTAGACATACATCTAATTGTTGAAATATTTCTTCAATAAAGGTATTATGAGAGTGGAGCCAAGGTTTGAAAGGAATACTTCGTCTGAGTACCCTATGCGCCATTCTCCTCCTCGTCCTCCCGGGATTGGGAATGAAAGCCCTTCCCGGCGTACAAACCATCATCGGATTTGGCGGTTACTACCGCGAAGACAGCTGGACGCCGCTGCTGGTACGGCTCCATAATCGGGAATCCATCATTGAAGGGACCCTCTCTATTGAACTGTTCATGGAGAGTACCTCAACACAACCTCACTGGAGAATACACACCCGGGACATTGAACTTCCTCAAAACTCCCGCAAGGCATTCCAGTTCTTCCTCCCGCTCAATCATTCCGTTCAAAAGGGAATCCTCAAAATATCCGACTCTTCCGGCATACTGTACCAGGAGGAAATTCCTTTAGGGCGGAAGCGGATTACCCAGGGGATTATCCTCGCCTGTTCCTCCAAACCGGACCTGGATTTTCTTTATGCATTATCCCCGGATGTGATGGACATGCGAATACTATACCCTCATATTGATCTGCTTCCCGACCATTGGGCTGCTTATGACGGGGTAGAGATGATAGTACTCCACCGGGAAATAGGGCCGCGTCTATCCACAGCCCAGGTGGAGGCCATTAAACACTGGGCGGCGAAGGGGGGCACGCTGGTAATAAGCGGTGGTCCCGGATTCGGTAAAGGGGGAGCCTTATCCCCCCTTCTCCCCTTAAAACCTGAAGGACTCGGATGGGCTTCAAGTTTCTCATCTCCGGTAACGACAGGATCTCATTACAAGGGGGAAACCCTCTATGATTATCAAGGCATACCTTTAGTAATATGGAACAGATACGGCAGAGGAGTTACCTTTTTTCTGGCTTTCGATTACGCGAACCTGCCGCCGGAACTGAATCAGGAAGAACTCTGGACAACCATTGTGGGCAGCGTTCCGGAAACCCGGGAGAGAATCCCCTTTAAACTGGATAATATTTTCTCCGATTCCTATCTCTTTCATATACTCGATGTATCAGACCAGGGGTTCCCGGAAGAGACCATGATATGGGTGTTTTCTCTTCTCTATCTTGTTGGGACCTTCGTCATCCTCCTTATCATTAAAAGGAAACATTCTTTCAAGAATTTTATCATAGTATTTGTCTTCCTGTTTGTCATGACAGCCCTTTCCGCGTTTCTTTTTCTTTCAGGTGCCAATAGAACCAACCCCACTACCCTTGATATTGAGTTTGCCGCAATGGATGGAAAATCAGAAACCTTTCATATTTACAAAGATGTCCTGGTAGCCACCCCAAGGAAGATTTCCTTTCCCTTCCATATAACTAATTCAGCGGGAATCATTCTCCCGAGGTTCCAGGATAACTTGATTTTCAGTTCCGGTAAGGGAGATACCCGAATAGATTTTTCTTTACTCTCCTGGGATTCAAAAGGGTTTATTCTACAAGAGGCTGTAGAGGCAACAGTCGAAGGGCTCATAACGAGAGATAATGGCCTCAAGCATATAACCGTATGGAATAATGGAACCCATCTTATTTCTGACGGATTCTTTTTAACAGGCGGGATGGTTTATCCCGCGGGGACCCTTCTGCCGGGGGACAAGCTGGATGAAGTGTTCCGCGAGGTTCCTCAACCCGCCACAATCAATTTTGAAACCGGCTGGGAGGATGGACTCGTTTTCCCACCCCATGCCGTCGCAAAGAAAATTGCCATAGAACATTTTATTCAGGATGCCGCTTTTTCCACTTATCAGTCCGCGCCAATTCTCTTTTTCGGGTGGCTTCAGGAACCGATTATTGAGATTTATCCGGAACGTAAAGGGATTGAATCTCTCAGTCTGACTCTGCTGGTTCTGGCGTTTCAGGAAGGAGATATGGATAAATGAAAAACCCCGCCTTTGAGGAATCGCTCCGTATTTTCTTCTTTGAGAGCAGAGCCAGGCTAACTATTCTGTCAGTATTGACCATCCTCCTTCTTTTCCTCCTGCTCTTTCTACCTCGCGGGTCCCTCTCTCAGTACATGCGGGCGCAACGTGGTCCCTCTGTGTATTCTGTTATCATTATCAGCACATTTCTCATCATGACGATCTTTACCATCCGCTATTCATCAGAAAGGACCGAGGGGCATGCTCCTTATAAAATGCGCCGATGGTTTCAGTACACAACGCTCTCGCCTTACCAGTTGTTTTTTGGAAAGGCGGGGTTTGGCCTTCTCCATACATTGATGTTAACTCTACTCCCCCTTCCAATCCTGATAATCGCCGCCGGGAGAGCGGGTATCGGATTATCCAATCTTCTGTACTCCGCCCTTACGCTGTTCCTGTTCCTTTGTGTGATCCGGATGTATGGTTTCTTTCTCCTCAGTTTGCTGGAGGGTTTACGCTGGATGCTTGAAGTACCACTCTGGACCTCTATTGCCCTTTTCCTCCTTTTCTCTCCGCGGTATATACCGAATTTCCACCCGGTAACACTGCTGCTTCGCATTGAATCCTCGAGCAATCCTGGTTCCGTCTTTATCCCCATTATCCTGGTTACTTCAATATGCGCCCTCTTCTTCGGAGGTCTGACTCTGATCCGGCTTATCTTCCTCTCCCGGAAATACAGGAGCGGCAATGGCTGACACACGGTTCCTCCTCTTCCTCCTTCGCGATCTATCCCGGCAAAAAAGACTGTCCCGCTCATTTCGGTTTCTCCTGTACGGGGCGGTTTGCAGTTTCTTTACCGGGACCCTCCTCATTTTCATCTTTCGATGGCAGGCATGGGAAACCACTGTGCTTTGTATCGGAGTTTTTCTCATCCCGCTCCTTTCCGCGATTTATGGCCTCCTTGGCCTCGAAAATGAACAGGAGCTCCTCCTTAAAGCGGACAACCACTACAACCTCCCGGAAACTCTGAGTTCTGCCTGGGAAATCTCAAAAAGAGATCCGGACAATCCTTTCTTTCCTCTACTCATCGAGGACGCCCGGGCAGCGGCGGGAAAGATCAGGCAGAAAGATGTTTACCCCTTCGTTTTCCGGCAATGGCAGATCATTGTACCGGTACTTGCTGCTTCAATGCTGTTTCTCGGGACCTTCTCCTTTCCGTTCCTGGCTGTTGATCCTCTGATAGCCTCGGAAGGACTTATCCTGGAAGAATTAGGGAAAAAACTTGCCGAAGAAATACCGGAAGAAGATGTAGAAACCCATGACCTTGCCCTCAAACTGCAGCGCCTTGGGGAAAAACTGCAGGAAAAGCCAATGACCAGGGAACGGGCACGTCAGGAGGTGGATTCCTTCAGTGAACAGATTGAAAGCAGAATCGGCGACCTCAAACGGCAAAACCTGATGGCTGAAGTTGAAGAAGATGTTCCAGGCGTGGAGGATTTCCAGGAAGATATTTTCAGACTGGAGAGGGGGGAATCCAGTGATGAAGAGATCGCCGCTTTTCGTGAGAAAATTGTTGGGTCTAATGAAATCGATCCGGAAACACTGGAAAGGATTGAAAAGGCTTTTGATGAATATGACCCCGGCTCCGGCGATCGTGGCGATTCCTGGCTTTCCGATAAGCTCAAAGAGGAGCTCGGAGAACAAGGAAAAAGTGATAGAACAATCGACAATCTCTCTTCTGCCGAAGATATCCTTTCAGATACTGAGGACCGGTTGGATGAAGGTTCCAGTGACTCGATTGCCCAAAGTGATAATAAAGAATCTGAAGAAACGGGGACCTCCTCCGGTACCTCCCGGCCGGGAGAAGAAGAGATAGATGAAGAGGGGCTCCCCGGTGAAGGGGGAAGTGCCGGCAAATCGAGTTCGGCGCCTGGAGGTGGGGAACCGGAAGAACCGGAAGAGACAACGGAACCAATCAGTATGTTCTCCGAAGGCTCTATGAAGGAACTTGAGGGAAAGCTGACCCCTGGTGATCAGATGAAAGCCTTTATCCGATCCCTGCCATCCTACAGTGAAACAGCAGGGGGCGGGTCAGGTTATATCCTTGAATATCGTAAACAAATAGAGAACGTTATCTCGACAGAACAGATCCCCGAGAAATATATGGGATTTGTCAGGGATTATTTTCTTGAAATAGGAGTGATTGAGTGAAAGAGGAACAGGTAATCGAAATTACACGGGAAGAGACCGTAGAATGGGGGGATAGAATCCGGAAGGTTTTGGCAGAGGTTTCAAAAGGGGTAGTCGGGCAATCCGACCGGGTCACCGAAATCCTTGTATGCCTTCTTTCAAAGGGGCACGCCCTCATTGAAGGGGTCCCCGGCCTCGGAAAAACCTACCTTATAAAATCTCTGGGAAAGATCCTTGGCTTACAAACTACCCGGATCCAGTTTACACCGGACCTGATGCCCGCGGACATCATCGGTACCCATGTGATAATGAAATCGGGGGAGGGGATACAGGATATCCAGTTTCAGAAAGGGCCGGTGTTCACCCAGATCCTCCTTGCCGATGAAATCAACCGGGCTACACCAAAAACCCAATCGGCTATGCTCGAAGCGATGCAGGAGCAGCAGGTAACCGTTGGAGGAAAAACTTACCCCCTCGAACTGCCCTTCATTGTGCTCGCGACCCAGAATCCCATCGAGATGGAGGGGACTTACCCTCTGCCGGAGGCCCAACTCGACCGGTTCTTCTTTAAACTCCGAATCGAATATCCGAAAACCGAAGAGATTGGGGAAATTCTCGATAGAACTACCTATAGATCAGAACCGGAACTAAAGCAGATAACCGACACAACTACCCTGCTTCGGATGCAGGAACTTGTGCGCGGGATACCTATCTCCCGGGAGGTCCAGGATTACGCTATCAGAATTCTGATGGCTACCCATCCGGAAAAAAACAGGAACGAAATTACAAGATACATCAGGTACGGCGCAAGCCCGAGAGGGGCCCAGAGCATGGTCCTTTCAGGCAAGGTCTTTGCCCTTATCGACGGGCGGTATGCTGTATCTTTTGAAGATATTCGCCGGGCTGCCCTGCCGTCCCTCCGGCACAGAATTATCCTCAGTTTCGAAGGCGAGGCGGAAGGGATAACCCCTGAGGGAATCATTTCTTCAATTCTCGAGGAGGTAGCGGAAGCGTGACAACCCCTGAGGGACCTCTTTTTGATCCTGTATTCCTGAAGAAACTTGACCATCTTGCCCTCTTAAGCCGGAAGCTGAAAAAGGGGGCTGCCCGGGGGGAACACCGGGTCCACCATAAGGGGTTAAGCCAGGAGTTTCACGATTACCGCGATTATCAACCGGGGGATGATCTTCGCTATCTCGATTGGCATATTTACGCTCGGCTGGAGCGGCTCCTTATTAAACTCTTCTCCGGGGAGGAGGATCTCACGGTACACATCCTCCTCGATTCAAGCGGTTCGATGGCTTATGGCAATCCCAGAAAGATCGATTACGCCCGAAGAGTCGCGGCAGCCCTTGGATATATTGCCATTGCGAACCTCGACAGGGTGGGGGTGTCATCCTTTTCCGACGGATTGAAAGAGCGCCTCTCCCCGCGGAGAAGACGAAGCCACGTTTTTTCTCTCTTCCATTATCTAAACGGTATCGAGGCAAAGGGGACCACCAGTTTCAACCAATCTTTAACCAGATACGTCCGGGAAATCAGGCGCCCGGGTCTCGCTATTGTAATCAGCGATCTGATGGATCCCGAAGGGTGGGAGACAGGCCTCCAGTCCCTGCTTTACCGAAAGTTTGATGTTATGGTGATTCACATCCTCGCGGAAGAGGAGATCAACCCGAAATTAGAGGGCCCGGTAAAAATGATCGACATGGAGACACGGAAAGAAGCCAGGCTCTCCCTCGATCCCTGGAGTATCGATGAATATACCAGGGAGTTGGAAGAGTATTTTGGTGAAATTGAAGATTTCTGTGTTCGTAAAGGGATCGAATATTTACGGGCAGGCAATTTGATCCCCCTGGAAGATTTGATCTTGAAATACCTGAGACAGGGGGTATACCTCCATTGACTTTTGCAAATCCACAAGCTCTCTATTTCCTTTTTCTCATTCCGGTCATTATCCTGCTTCATTTGATTTTTCGTAAAAGGCAGAAAATTGAATTCCCCTCTCTCCTTTTGTGGCATCGGCTGCAGGAGAAACAGCGGAAATTCCTGAATCGGCCGCTGCTTCGAAACCTTTTACTTTTCCTGCAGATTCTTGCCCTGATAATATTCAGCTTCACTCTCGCGGAACCGGAGTATCAAGCACCTGTTTCCAGCGAAAAAGGGGATGTTATCCTCATCGTGGATACCTCCGCCAGTATGGGTGTTCCATCAGAAGGAGGCACCCGGATTGATGAGGCGAAAAATATCGCCCTGGATATTATCCACAATCTTCGGGACACCGAGGCCATGATGATTATCGGCGCTTCAAAACCGCCGGAAGTAGTTTCCGGGTTCAGCCGGAATAAAATACGCTTGAGGTCTTCCGTCCGGGAAATAAAATCAACCCATAGAAAAAATGCTATCGCGGAGACCATCCAATTAGCCCTCTCTTTCGCTGAAACAGGATCACGCATTGTAGTAATCAGCGACGGCGCCTTCGATCCCTCAGAAGTCGATATTCCCATGATCGAGGTACACACAGTCGGCCAAAAAGGGGGAAACATTGGGATAACGGCCTTTTCCCTCCGGGAGTCGGGCGGAACTGAAGATAGATTTCAACTTTATTCCACTCTTGAGAACTTTGGGGATGAAACAGTGGCAGTCCCGCTGTCACTTATCCGGGACAACACCATCCTAGAACAGAGGGAGATATCCCTTCCTCCCAGGTCGGTTTTTCCACTGCTTTTTACCTTACCGCTCTCCGGCGGAGGAATCATCACCCTGAAGATAGAAAGGGAGGATGATCTTTCGGCAGATAACCAGGCCCAGGCGGTTGTGGGGCAGAAGCCAAGAACTCAGGTACGCCTTGTAACCCCCGGGAACTACTTCCTCGAATCGGCCCTGCGGTTTGCCCCCGATATTGAACTTCGGATATCAGAGCAGTCAGGAGATTATTATGAGGAGATAATAATTTTTGACAGGATTGAACCTCCCGTAGAGCGGGATGGCTCTTTTCTCTATATTAATACCCTGCCGGCCGATTATTCCCTGCCCGAATATCTTGAATCCCGGAGAGTCACGAGCTGGGAACAGTCCCATCCTCTGTTAGAAAATACCAATTTAAAGGGGATCTCCTTTCTCAGGGTTCGGGGACCGCTTTCAGGCCTGAACCGGGAAAAGCAGAATATTGATCCTCTGATTTTTGCCGGACCCACACCGTTGGCTTACTCATTCGAGTCTGAATCAAAAAGATTTATCTATCTTGGATTCAACCTTCTTGAAACCGATTTCACCCTGCGGGCCGCTTTTCCGATATTCCTCGCCAACTCTATAAACTGGCTGGCGAGGCAGGATGAGGTAAACGACATACGACAACTCACCATTGGAGAAAGGCTTCCGTTACAAAACCTGGGCAGAACACTTGAAGTCATCCTGCCGGATAACAACAGGAAACGGGTGCTGCCAACTGACAGAATATATCCCGGGAAAACAGGAATTCACGCGGTCTGTTCGGAGCGGGGTGATTATCTCTTCGCGATAAATCTGATTGACCGGGATGAATCAGATATCAACCCCCGGTTTCCCGCGGAGAAAGAAACCGATCAGACAACTTCAGCCGAAGGCAGGGAAAAGAGATCGTTCTTTCCCTGGATACTCCTCTTCGCCCTCCTTCCCTTTGGAGCGGAATGGTTCGTTCAGGTGAGAAAATGGTAATACGTCCCCTCTTCTTACTTCTTCTGATACTTATTCCCCTGGTCTTTTTCATTGCCCGGGGCAGGATAAAAGGATTCAACCGGCGCAGAATATCCTTAGGAATAAGGATTGTAATGCTCCTCCTTTTCATCCTCGCGCTCAGCGGTCTACGCTTTGAAAACCGGGATGAACGCCGGTTTACCGTATTTCTGTTAGACTCTTCCTTAAGCTTATCTGATACCGCGAAAGAGAATGCCGCGGCGCGAATCGAATCTCTCCTGAAACAGTTTCACGGGGATGATCAGAGTGCTTTGGTTTATTTCGGGGAAGATGTCCAGGTTGAGACCTCCCTTCAAACGGGCGTTCGGAAAGTAACCGGGGATTCAATTCCCACCAGAACGGCCACCAATATTGAACAGGCCCTGTATACAGCCCTCGGGCTGCTGCCAAAGGAGGGGAACAGAAACATCGTTCTTCTAACCGATGGGAATGAAAACCGGGGTACGGCCGAGACCGCTGCCACATTCGCGGGGACACTGGAAATTCCGATCCACCTTTTCCCCCTCGAAACCAGGCAGGCAGAGGAAGAAGTTTATATCCATGATCTCATAACCAATAAATCGGTGCGGCAGGAGCAATCCCATGAAATGACCATTGTTCTTGATTCAACCGTGGAAACAGGGGGGACCCTCTTCTTTCTCCGTGACGATGAGTATTTAGGAGAATCCCGGGTCCGGATAGAGAAGGGTCGAAGTACCTTCACCTATACCGCGGTAATCGAAGAATCGGGTCTCCATGAGTATGAAGTCATCCTCGAACCGGATCTCGATTCTCTTCCCGAGAACAACAGGTACACATCCCTTGTGAGAGTCGAGGGACCGTCAAAAATCCTTCTTGTCACCGAATTAACCCATAGCCCTGTTGAGGCGGCTCTCGAAGCTCAGGGGAGAGATGTATACACGGTAAAACCGGGAGGGATCCCCGGATATCTTAGAAAACTTATCCAGTACGATGCTATCATCTTCGATAATATCCCCGCGTATTCCCTCTCAATGGCCAGAATGGACCTCATTACAGATTATGTTGAAACAACAGGAGGCGGATTCATCATGATCGGAGGCGATAGGAGTTTTGGAGTAGGCGGTTACTACGAAACACCTATTGAACAGCTTCTGCCCCTCGATATGGATGTGACATCTTCCCTTCAGATTCCAAGCCTTTCAATCGTAATGGTTATCGATAAATCCGGAAGCATGGCAGACAAAATCGCTACCGGGGAAACAAAACTCGACCTGGCAAAAGAGGCGATCCTCAGGGCGATAGATATCCTCAATCCCTTTTATCATATAGGAGTTGTCGCTTTTGATGTAAATTTTGAATGGGCCATACCCATGACGGAAGCGGGAGAACGACAGAAAATCATGAAGAATCTTTCCCGAATTCATGCATCCGGAGGGACCTCTCTCTCCCCCGCTATGGAGGAGGCTTTCTCAAAGTTGAAGGATATCCCCTCGGCAATTCGCCATATGATTATCCTCTCTGACGGCCTCTCCTACTCAGGGGACTTTGAGGGGATCACTACGGCAGCGGCCGAACTGGGTATTACCGTATCCACCGTAGCGGTAGGTCCTGATGCTGATAAAATCCTTATGAAGGATATTTCCCGCTGGGGTAACGGCAGGGCCTATTTCACCCAGGATATGCGTAATGTTCCCAGGATATTTGCCTCTGAGTCTTTTATCGTATCCCGGGGACATATCGTTGAAGAAACCTTCTTTCCGATAGCCGTTTCCAATCACGAGGTCCTCGAGAAGATCGGTGGCAACATCCCCCCGCTTTCCGGGTTTGTCCTGACCTATCCGAAGGCTACAGCGAAACTCATTTTAGAGGCATCTGATGGGCATCCTCTTCTCGCTCTGTGGAATTACGGAGCGGGACGAAGCGCCGCTTTCACTTCGGACCTTGCTGGAGAATGGTCGGAAGAATGGCTCAACTGGGGCCAATTTCCACTCCTGCTCTCCCAAACCCTCCGGTGGGTTGAACGCCCCTCCAGTCCCATCCAAATGGAAGTACAGGAACGAACGTTCGCTGGAAAACAACAAATCTCTATTGATCTTTCCGATAAAGAGGGGAACTTCCTTAACCAGTTGAATTTGCGGGGGATCCTGATAACTCCCGAAGGTGAAAAGGTAGTCTTACCTGTTGAACAAACAGCCCCGGGAAACTATACCTTCGAGATATCCTCACCCGGGGAGGGAACAACCCTCATAACCCTTGTCGAACAGGATGGCAGAATCGCCCCTTCAACCTTCGGAATTTCAATCCCCTATGGCGATGAATACCGGCCGCAAAAAGTTAACCAACTGCTATTGAACCGGATAGCCGGCATGTCGGGAGGCAGGGTATTTCCCCTTACCGACGAAGGGATAGAGCACTATATAGCAAGCTCCACGGGTTCGGTGAAAATCCCGGAAGAGATATGGCCGGCTCTTGTTCTGGCACTGATCATTCTTTTCATTCTGGATATCGCCCTGCGGCAGCTCCCCAAGGGATTCTTCCGGATCAGAAAAAAACAGAAGGAGATTATCAGCTTCGAAGAAGCTACCTTACAAATTGAAGCTGGAAAAAAAGCGGAGACATACCGGAGAAGGGACCTGTCCTACTGGTTTGGACGGCAGGTACAGCACGATAAAAGAAGGCTCCACCTGAGTACGAAGAGCAAACGATAACGAATTTTCCTGCTCTTTGCTGTCAACAATGAAAAGATTATCTACCTTTCATTTTTGCCGCTTTCAGTTCAAATTTTAAAAAAATCGTTGACACCAAAAAGAAACCATTATAGCATTAGTTAAAATTTTAAGATGAAATCTTCATAGGATGCAGTTAAAGTGAATGGGAAATAGAACATCCCCAACACAGTAGCATACACAGTAATTAATATAAGGAAAAAAGATGGAAAAAATGAAGACTCCTTATAGGAAAAGTACTTATAGAAAGCTTCTTTACCTGTTACTTTGTATCGGAAGTGTAGCAATATCCGTTTTATTATCTTCCTGTTTGCCCTATCCTTCTTTTGATTTTGACGCGGAGTGTCACCGTATAGGAACGATAGATAGTGATGGATTTGATTCGAACTATACTTTCATTTCTGTTAAGAACGGTAACGCTTCGCTGTACATTGATTATGATATCAATTTTATTGAAGATGGCAGCCGGTGGATACCTCAAGAGCCTTGTGAAATCAGCGACTATGATGATTCAGAGAAATATCTGAAGGATTCGACCGGTACATTTGAGATAGAATTTCCACCATATGTGTATAACGTGGATGTAAAGATCGATGGCTATATGGACCCTT
>JAGLYY010000192.1 GCA_023131935.1 Spirochaetales bacterium
TTCTTGATCTCGTTGAAGTCACCCTTGTAGGTGTCGGTGATCTTATCAGGAAGGTCCCCCTTGCTTATCCTGTCGACATACTCGGCGGCCACATTTAAGGGACCGATTACCGCGTCAAGGGTGCCGTTCACTCCTTCCACGATTACCCTGAAATCTCCCTGGTGCCTGCCCGCGTCCGCGCGGGTATCAAGCTTCCCTTCAACAGCCGCCTTTGCAAGCATGTCGGCATCACCTACAAGGAGTCCGACCGCGTCGATACACTGGTTGAGGTTGTTCTTGATCTCGTTGAAGTCACCCTTGTAGGTGTCGGTGATCTTATCGGGGATGTCCCCCTTGCTTATCCTGTCAACATATTCGGCGGCCACATTCAATGGCCCTACCACCGCGTCAATCAACTCGTTTATTCCCTCCAGAAGGTCCCTTTCCGCGCCTTCCACTCCTTTCAGGTCGGCCCTGGTATCCAGACGACCTTCCTTGGCTGCCGTCACCAAATCCAGGACTGCTTTGATAACCTCGTTACCTATTCCCTGTGTACTCATAACTTTTCTCTCCTCATCTTGTTTTTCTACCGGTTTTTCTTCCGGTTTTCGTAAAGTAATACCTGTTTCCTGAAACGCATCGTCTGTTGACCGTTCAAAAATATCTTTTTTTATTCTGTTACGCATATAGCTTCCTCCTTCCTTGAATTAGACATCTTTTTCCCAGGTTTAATTATTTCATAACGGTCCAGCACTTCCTCTGCCAGCCTTTTGTATAACACGGCCGCTTTTGATTTTGGGGCAAACTCGAAAATGCTTTTCCCGTACGAAGTTGTTTCTGATAATCTGACATCCCGGATGATATGGGTGTTATAAATATTACCGCCGTAATGCTCCCGTACTAACTTGATGATCTTTGATTGTAATATTAGCTCCCGCCTGCGAAATGACCGCACATTCAGGTTCACCATGGTAAAAAGAATTCCAATTGATTTTCTATTGAAACCCACCCCCTTTTTCATCCTCTTAATGGTACCTATGGTGGTTATTAACCCCTCCAGCGACAGATATTCCGGAATCATCGGTACAATATATCCATCAGCCGCCATCAGAGCATTTACCGACAACAGAGACATGGATGGTGAACAATCACAGATAATAAAATCATAATCTTCCTTCACCGGAAAAAATGACCGCCCAAGTGTCATTTCACGATTGCTGATATCTTCCAGGAGCAAATCGCTGTTTACCAGGTCAAGATCGCCTGTGATCAAATCCAGCCCGGTAATTCCTGTATTCCTGATTACAGATCTGATTGGCAGTCCATCAAAAAGCACATCTGAAATCGAAGGTGATAATTCTGTATAAGGGATTCCTAAAGACAGTGAAGCGTTTGCCTGGGCATCCAGATCAACCAGGAGGACCCGAAATCCCATTGCCGCAAAAGCGGCAGAGAGATTAACACTGGTTGAAGTTTTTCCCGTCCCACCTTTGTTATTGATCACAGAGATAATCACAATAATCCCCCTTTAAGAAACACTTTTTAAGCCTTCTTCGCATTTTTATTTCCTCCAAACGTAATTCCCATTCCTCTGCTCATAAAAATTCATTTTCTTCCAGAATACTCTGGCGCTGTCCCTTACCCTGTCCGCTACAATTTCTTCATAGTCATCTTTGAAGAAATCGATTACTCTCTGCGCGTAACCATTTCTTTCAAACTCAGGGAAAATATATATTGAATTGATAATCAGCCTTTTCCCTGAAAGGGATATTCTCGCCTTTCCTATTCTGTCTTCCCCTGATTCAATATTTATCCAGTTGTAATCAGACATTTTGTTGTAATTTTTATCCACATCGATTCTAAGTTCCTGATCCATAACAAACCCTCTTTGACATTTCCTTTGCTTTTGCTCTTCTCATATTCGTTAACGATACGTGTATTATTTCCCTGCTCCCTTCCGTTATAGGATCTCCATGTCCCGGATAAATCTTCTGAATATTCCCTGAGTAAAGTTTTATCAGCATTTCAATGAAACTCGCATCGTATATCTCATCAGAGGATCTGATTACGATAGGTGTGTCACCCGCAAACAAGACACCTTCTTCCTCACAGTAAAGACAAATAGAGTCACTGGAGTGTACCGGGGTATGAATTACCTCAAACATTCCGTCCCCAATTTTTAAGTTCTCTTTTCCCTTAAGGAGATAATCGACTCCTTCCAGGTATGGGGAAAAGGCATATACAACCGGGTCGTATATCTTCCGTATAAGGGGCAGGAGGCTTGCGTGATCATAATGGCTATGAGTCAGGATAACCTGATCGATCTTTTTCTTACCGACCCCGCCTGAAACAGCATCGATTCTCTCAATTATCTTTGAATCTCTCCCCACATCCACAAGGGTGTTGACATCATCTATGGCGTTCCAGCTCCCCCTGACAAAATAGACATTCGCCGTATATGTACTGCTGTTCTCCGTGAGATTGATAACTCTCATTTCACGCCTCGACTTTACGGAAAAGCTGCGCGTCACCTGTTACTTGTGTAAAAAGGTGTGCTGTCCCTTCAGGTAACTTTTGCGTTTGTTCTGTCGCCAGGAATCCCCCGGGCGCAAGGCAACGATGAAACATCCTGACAACCTCAACCCGCTGCTCGGGAGAAAAATGAAGAAGCACATTCTTGCATAATATGAGGCTGTAACCATCTCCGATTGGGTCTAAAGAGAGAAGGTCATGTTTCCGGAAAGAAACACAACTCCTGATATTCTCAATGACCTGAAAGTACCCCGGTTTTCCATTCACCCGGAAATACTTTTTTACTATTTCTTTTGGGATCCTCTTGATCTCTACCTCCGGGTATTCACCATCAAGGATAATCTTCTCAAAAAGGTTGCTGCCATCTATATCTGTCGCGTCTATATGGAGATTCTTGAAAGCGAAATGCCCCATGTTTTCAGCGAACATGATCGCCAGAGAGTATGACTCCTGCCCCATCGCGCAGCCGGCGTCCCAGAAACGGATCTTGCTCCGACCAGTAACATAGGGAATGGCAGCTTTTGTAAGAAGTTCCAGGGTGTGCATATCTCTGAAAAAATAGGTAAAGGCCATTCTTTATCTCCTGTTTTCTGCCAAATACTTTAAGCGCCTGAGAATCAGCTCTATGTAATCTATTGTGCAATTTCTGTGCCATTATCCGGTCTTACCAGAAAAAACCATAGGCGAGGAATTTTGAAAAAGCTAAAGTTGTATGCAGCATGTAGTTATTCATCTATTAATTTTATGTTTTTTCGGATATACGCAATCTTGAAGTGAATATGGATATGCTGTTTTTTTGTTTCTTCGGAAAATTCTGTTTCATATCAATACAGATTGTGTTTCATACAGAAACAGGAAGGGCTGTGATGGAATCTATAAAGGCTTTTTGAGACGCATTTTTTCCATTTTCCGCCATAGCGTGCTTCTTCCGATACCAAGGTCTTTGGCGGTTTTAACCTGGTTCCAATTGTTTTCCTCCAATGCCTTCAGGATATACTCCCTTTCCAGCTTGATAAATCTTTTTTTTATATTTAGGTCAGAGGGACCTTCTTCCCCATTCTCCCCGGACGTTTCCTTGATCTGAAGTATTGTCGAGATCTCGATTGGAGTAATGACAGTGGATTGACTAAAGATAATAGTCCCTTCTACCAGATTCTCAAGCTCCCGAATATTTCCCGGCCAGTCGTAGTTCAGTAACATCACTAAAGCCTTATCAGAGAAACTCTGCACATTTTTTTTAAATTTTCTGCTGTATACCTCTAAGAAATGGTCAAGTAACAGCATAATATCTTCCTTTCGTTTACGCAACGGGGGCAGTGTGATGGGCACCACCCTCAGGCGGTAATAAAGATCTTCTCTGAATTTCCCTTCTTTCAAAAGGGATGATAAGTTCCTGTTGGTAGATGATATTATCCGAACATCAACATGTATACTTTTAGTGCCTCCAACTTTCCTCACCT
>JAGLYY010000193.1 GCA_023131935.1 Spirochaetales bacterium
AATAGCCTACAGTCTAATAGCCTTCCCCCCCTATCCGCAGTGAAGATATTTATCCACCAGATCCTTTAATTTGTTTCCATCTTCAAAGAGACGCTCACTCAAATTCTCGTCATTGAAAGATTTGAGATCCTTGACGGCTCCATCGATCTCCCGGGAAGTGAACACGCCAAAGTCTTCATAGATATCTCTGGCTTTTTCGAGGGCTTCCGCCGCTTCGAAGCAGGAGGTTGGGAGGATCGGGAAGGATAGATCGATCTTCTTCCCCGGGCCAAGATAAGCTGACTCAGCATTTTTCCGGGCCTCAGGGTTTGCAAGTCCCCGCCTTGCGGCAATTGCCAATCCCGCAATAAGATGATGGATATAAGCGGAACCATCGGGGCTTCGTAATTCCACTGTTTGTTTTCCGGAATTGGTTATAGTTGATTCTTTCTCGAGGGGATTCGCGTTGTGTACCATATCCTTTACCCCGAGCCAACCAAGGGGGACCCGAACAAGAGTTGCCCTGTTGCGTTCCCCCCAACAGATACTGGTAGGAGCTTCCTGATGAGGGACGAGCCGCAGGTAAGAGGTGGGAACCGTGTTGCCGAAGGCGCTCAATGAGGGTGCCATTTCCAGGAGACCCGCGATAAACCTTTTTGCGGTGGGACTGAGGTGTCCATTTTCCACCATGGCGCTATTCCCATCTTTCATTAACCGCATATGGAAATGGAGACCGCTTCCAGCCTGACCAACCATAATCTTGGGGGCAAAACTCGCGATCAGGCCATACTTGTAGGCAATCTCCCGAATCACCCATTTCGCGAGAACAAGTTGATCGGCCGCGTCCGGGGCATCAACCGGAAGAAATTCGATTTCATGTTGAACCATTTCCCGGTCATCATGGATAATGTTTCCAACTTCAGCATGCCCATATTTAATCTTACCCCCAATCTCACTGATAACATTCATCGCTTCAAGACGAATAAATTCCAACTTTGAAAAGGGGTGGGATTCCTGGTATCCCTTCTTGGGGGTGATTTTATAGATCGGGTCAAGCTCAGAGAAGAGATAGAACTCCAATTCACCAAGGGCCTGGAGGGTATACCCGGTCTCCTGTGTCAGGACGTCACAGGCTTTCCGGACCAGTTGTTCCGGTGCTCCGGGAAGAGGTTCCCCTTCGGCAGTGTAATATGAACAGAGGAGGTCCACCGTTGGTTGTTCGCTGAATGGGTTCATGAAGGCGGTCCTGAACCTGGGAATGACATAAAGATCGCTTGATTCAGGATCGATGTGGGAAAAAAGGCTGGAACCATCAACCCTTTCACCTGTCGAAAGAAGCTGATGAAGATGCTCTTTTGAATTTATTACAAAATTTAAGGTTTTCAGTTTACCATCTCCGCCAACATAGCGGAAATTGAGCATCCGGATATCATGATCATCTATAAACGTAATGATATCTGCCTTGGTGAAGTCTTTGCGCGGTTTGTCGAGATATCGCGCAAGTTTGTTTTTATTCATGAGTAGCTCCTCATTTAAAGTTGTGGCCGTTGAAGCTGCCATGCCTGAATCGCCTCTTCAAGTTCTCTATATTCCCCCATTCCCATGACTTTGCCGAGAAGCCAGGGCTTGAGGACCCGCTCTTTTAAATCTTCCCAATCCGCCGGTAGGGGCCGGGGGAAGGAAAAGGAGGATTCGGGGGGAATGTGCCCGACAAGGGCTGGATAATAGCGGGGTAATTCTATCTCATTAATCTCCCTGAGGGAGGAAAACCCGTTAGAAATACCGAAGGTCCGCATCCGTTTATACTGAGTAGATTCAAGAAGCCGTTGCTGGGTCTCCCGTTGGAAGAACCAGGAAAGGAATTCTCTGGCGGCTTTTATATTCTTCGATGCCTTTGGAATCCCGGCATATAAAATATCTTCCATTACCGGGATCTCCTCCTCTCCGGCAATCCACCGGAAATCAAGATTATCCCTTTTCCCTCCGGGAATTCCAAAAAAACTCTTTATATCGGTGTAGTAGAAAAGGATACGGCCTTCATTAATCAGCTTATATCCAGGATCGTAGAGATATTTGTCGGTAAACTCCCTCTCCTTTTCTCTTCCCCCATTGATATCTTCCGACCACTTGTCAAAGTATTCAATGGAGTTCTGAAGCCCCTCCTTCCGCCAGATCAGTTCACCGAAACTGGTTTCCTGAAACCTGGTTTCAAATAATCTGGTCACGAGATAGAGCATTTTCGGTTCCCAGAGTAAACTAAACCCCTGCTGCTGAAAGGATGTATCGTTCTGTTCGTTAAAGGCTGAGCTTTCAGATTCGATAATTTCCGGCGAGAGGAAAAAGGTATCAATTCCTATCTTCCCTGATTTGAACATCAGAATCGGCAGATTGAAGGCGATTGGAAGGAGGACCTGTTTCTCTTCAAGCTGCCCAAGTTTGAGCAGCTCAGGGTAAAAAGCTTTCCGGGAGAGACGCTCTTTCTGAAAGAGATTATCCAGGGGGGAAAATATCTCGATTGCCTGGTAATTTGTCAGATACTTACCTATTACAAGATCCGGAAGGGTAATGCTGTTCGTTACTGCCTGTTTTGGAGACTCACTGAATTCCAGTTCGATCCGGAAATCCTGATTTTCCGCGTTGAACTGCTCTATATAGGCAGCCATTTCCGGCTGATCGGTCCAGAGGATTATTGTCTGCCCGTCGCTGTTCAGACAGCCGGAAAAGAGGAAAAGAACGAATAGAATTAGCAGGAGAAACAATAAGTACTTCTTCATGGATCTCAACTTTACGAGAGAGCTGTGGGGTTGTCAATCCCGAAATTGAATAAGATAATAGCGGTGGTTTTACCGGGATGAAAACGGAGAAATTGCCTTATTATAGTTATGGTTCCTATCTCGCGGCCCGATATGGGAAAAAGGCTTACCGGGTCGGGGTAGACGCCGGGTTTTCCTGTCCAAACCGCGGGTGTGACCGTACAAACCCCGGTTGTACCTATTGCGATGAACATGGTGCCCGGGCGACCTACCTTGATGAAGAACCATTTTTAAAAGAACAGGTGGATCGGGGGATAACTTTCCTGAAAAAACGGTATAGAGCGGAAGTTTTCCTTCTTTACCTTCAGGCGTTTTCCAACACCTTCGGCACTGTGGATCATCTACGATCGGTATATGATTACTGTCTGTCCCTTGCCGATTTTCAGGAACTAATAATATCAACTCGTCCCGATTGTATAAACAGGTCGATTGTTGAGCTCCTCAGGTCCTACAAAGGGAAGAATCTGGATGTCTGGGTTGAATTAGGCCTTCAATCAGCCAACGACCGCAGCCTGGAAAGAATTAACAGGGGGCATGGTGTAGCCGATTTCTTTAAAGCCTTCGATCTTCTCAAAAAAGGGGGGATTAAGATCTCAGTGCATTTGATTTTTGGTCTTCCCGGGGAAACATGGGAGGACATGGAACGGACAGTCCGGACCGTTGGCAGACTTCATCCTGACGCAGTGAAAATACATAATCTCCACATCCCTTTCGAAACCGGGCTTTACCGGGAATATCTCGCGGGGGAACTCAATGTTCCGGGTGACCTGCGTCATTTGGAATATCTCATTCGGGCTTTGGAACTGCTTCCCGGGGATATCATCATCCAGAGGATTACCACTGATACCCCGAAGCAGCGGCGCGCGGCACCAAAAAGTTTTCTCGGAAAGAGCGGTTTTTATGATATACTTGAAAAATCCATGAATCAACGGGAGACCTGGCAGGGCCGGCAGTTCTCATTATGGCCCATTTGA
>JAGLYY010000194.1 GCA_023131935.1 Spirochaetales bacterium
GCCATTCTCATTTTCCTGTCAATTCTATGCAGCTGTATTATAATCCATGTCAAAATGAGAATTGCTTTGGCAGGGCAGACTTGTGTAGATACTTTCTTGACGCAGTTGGCATGATTGGGGTAGGGTCTGAGATGGAGGCGATATGGCAGTAAAGGATGGAGAGCTCTTCAGGGCAATAGAAAGGCTTGGAGAACATTACCGATCAAATATCAATAACCGATACCTGCGGAAAGCTCTGCTTACCATGCTTATCGACAACAGGACATGGGAACGGGTAGAGAGTTTTACAGAACTCGCGGAATATGTGCGGGTCCAGGGGCTTCAATTTCACGAAATTTATGACGCAATCCTCGCCCTCGCGCGGTTCATCAGGGCTGCCCGTAATGAGCTCCTTCCCTACTTGCGCAGTATCCTCAGCAGGGCAGGTGGAACCACCATTGACTCCGGGGGCAGCGTTGTCAGAGATGGCGTTCTCCGGGACATGGCAGTAAGTAATTTTCCTTCGAACCTTGGAATAATGGCTGATATGGTGAACGATATCTACATAAGAACTGTGGAACTCGACAAACTGGCCCATAAAACAAAACCCCCGGTGTTCACCAGGATACCGGAGCTTCAAGACCTTGGGCAGATGCTTATCTGACCTTACAACTCATCAGCTGTCTCATAAATAGTGTCGAAAAGACCTGGGATATCCTCAAGGTCAACTGCCGAGAATGCTACCCTCAGGTATTTCTCCTGAATCGCGATCGTACCGATACCTTTCCCGAGAAGTTTTAGCCGGAGGGTTTCGGCGTTAATACCGTTACAGCGGAAGCTCATAAAGTATCCGGAATTGAAGGGGAGGGGTTCAAGCCTTTGAGGAGTATCGGAAACCCGGAGAATCTCCCGAACCTTCAAATAGCGCCTTTCTATTTCTTTGTTATACTGTTCTTTCTCTTTCAGGTAACCGGGAGATCCCAGTCCTTTAAGAAGTAAACTCTGGGCCGGCCTGGAACAGCTTGAGAGACTCGACCGGAGGGACCCGGTGAGTTTCTTTTCAAGAGCAATGTACTGTTTCCGGGACATCCCCTTTCCTCCAAAGGTGACAAAGCCGATCCGGAAACCCCAGAGGAAATCCTCCTTTGTTGCTCCGTCGATCTTTACCGCAAGTACCCTGGGGTGGAGGTTCGAGAGTGGGGAAAAGATAGATTCTTTCTCGGTATCCTGTTCAAAAAAGAGACCAAAATAAGCATCATCGGAAATTATAAGAATATCAATTCCCTGTTCAGCGACCGAATTTACCTCTTCGACGAGCTTTTTGGCCTCATCTTTCGTGGGGGAATAACCTGTCGGGTTGTTCGGAAAGTTGAGAATGGCGACAACCTTGCCCCTCTTTCCAGCCTCTTCAAGGGTTTTTCGGAACCCTTGAATATTCAGTTCCCCTTCCTCAGAAAAAAAGGGGAAGGTTTTAAGACTTGCCAGTCGCCGTTCTTCGAATATCAGTCTGTAGTTGCCCCAGAACATGTCGGGGACCACAACGTCGTCCCCCTCGTCGAGAAACATATCGGCAATAAGGGAAATGCCGTTTGTCAGTCCGGAAACGGTAAGAGGTAAGGATATTTCATCGGGATTGATACCCGGGTTCTTTCGCAGAATTTCCTGCTTCCATCGCTCCCTCAGGGCAGGGTCCCCGCTTGAAGGGGCGTAGGCCACAGCCTGAGAGGGCTCGAGCCCGGGAAGCTGCTTTCGCATGAGGGGAAGTTCCATAGGGGTCCTGTCGATGAAAGCCATACCGACAGTGGCATTTTGTCTATGGGCCTGTTTATTCGCCTCGGCGGTCTGGGAGAGGATCCCTTTGGGGAAGTATATCCGCCTGCCAAAATCTGAAAGGAGCCTGCCGCAGGCGGTCCCTTCAAGAATATCATTGAGTTCTGAAGCCAGTTTGTTCATAGTGAGGAGAATAACCCGGCCCTTTCCGGGTTGTCAACGTTTATGCAGGCTTCGTGGCACTCGAGCAATTCTCATTTTGACATAGA
>JAGLYY010000195.1 GCA_023131935.1 Spirochaetales bacterium
CCCGGTGTATCAGGGGCTAACCAATCGATCTCTCCAGCGACGGCGGTTGTTGAGATTGTACCCCCATCGGCTTGCCATTGAAAAGCGGGTAATTCCCCTTCAGGTGTGTATACGGAACAGGAGAGGGCCACACCCTGATTTACCTCTATCACTTCCCGTGATGCGGTCAGTACTAATTCCGGTTCCGTGGGGCCCTTTTCTGTACCGCAGCTTACGAGAACAGTAAGAACAGCAAGGGTAAGTACCAATAGCCTTTTCATATCGACCTCCTTTTTTCTCCAATTGTCTTTAATTCAGGCCGTCCCTGAACTTAATCCCACTGAATCGAGGCTGTTCATTGCGCTATATATGGTGTCTTCATATTTTGATACCACTATATATAATGCTGAAATCTATTACTATTGGTCACCGGACAGCCTCTATTACTTAAACCGGTTTAGCAGGTTTGGAAAAAATTGTTTAAAATAAAGGGAATTGTAAAAATTCGATTTTTTACAATTCCCAACATATCAGTTAGTTGTTGAGTCAATGCCCAGCCGTTTCAGCTGTTCCGACTCCTCCTTTCTTGCTACATACTCATGCATTTTCTGGTTTGTTTTCACTACGGAGTTTTTAATGCCGTTTATCTCAATCTTAATTCCCCTCACCTGGTTCCGGCGTTCATGGGGAACTTCGGCTTTGAAGTAGGTATCGACAGGGGGCAGGAGAAGGAGGATTTCCCGTACCTCCTTGAGATTCGATTCAAGTACTTTGTAAATCTGTTCCTCCGGAACTCCCTCGAGTTTAAGGTAGGCGGAACTCATTTTATTGGCAAAAGCGGTAAGGACCCTGTTCCGTTTGCTGAGGTTTTCAGTAAAACCGGTAAAGTTGAGTTTGATTGTCCGGGCTGTTGGTGAAATATCATCGAAAAATTCCAGATCAAGCGTAAGTTTGCTATCCTGTTTATTCCCGGCTCCAATGATCCATCGTTTGATCTTCTCTCCAAGGGAGAGTTTTCGTTGTTTCAGCAGAAGAGAATTGGCAAGGAGTTTCCGGTAGGCTTGTTCCATGTGAAGGTTTGCTCCCCCCAGGGTGCGGACGGCGTCGAGAAGAATAGTTTTGTATGAAACAGTTTTCTCTTCTTTCTCCTTTTTCTCTTCAAAATAAAGGTTCTTCAGGACCTTCTCTCTGAGCCCCTTGCTGTTCGCGCTGAGATCCTCTGCCAGGATTTCCTGGATGAGTTCGGTATAAAAAGGGGTATGTTCCGCGATAGGGGCAAAGGCTTTTTTAACCTGCCGCAAAACGCTTTCAGGATCCAACTCATAGGTAGTGTTATTAATCTGGAGCCCGCGAAAGACAGTCTTCCGGATTACAAACTTATACCGCTCTTTTTGAAGAGTCGCAACTGATTTGAGAATTTTGAGTATTTCATTGGAAATTTTTTCGAGCTGATTCTGAGCGTCTTTGACAATACCGCTTGAAAGAGTATCCCCTCCCGCTTTGATTTTCCCTGTCATTTCCCCGAGTACTCTCGTATTGATGTTTGATGATAAATCGGAGAGCCGGCCCCATTTGATGTAATTGATCAGTTTCACAAGAAGACGGATATGGGGCAAATCAAGAAACTCGATGTTGAACTGATAGTAATTGTTCAGGAATTCAAGTTGAGAATCAAAATTTGATAATCGGTTACTGATCTGGTCCATCTTTTCTGATTCTAAGAATGAGTCAGCAGGGGGAATGACTATGTCGGAACTCTTCTGCTCATATTTGTAGAGATCTTCCTTAATGAGGGATTTCCGGAGCAGAAGATTGTAGATATTTTCAAAATTCGTGTGAAAGATACGAAAGAGTTCCTTGAGCTGAGACATCTCTTTTGTATCAATCCAGTGGACCCGTTTCCCGATAGCCGATTCTACCTGATCTTCGAAGCTGAGATTATCTTCCATATGGCTCTATTATGAGATAAAATAAAGCCCCTTGCAATGAATAATCGGAGGTAATCGAAGGTAAAATGGGGGAAATTGCCCTTTTTCCGGAAACTAAACTCGTAATTGGGGTCCTCTCGAGCTCATTCACGGTGATGGAGGAGCTGGAAGGGAAATTGAAAAGACTGTATGGTCCAATTGATTCCCGGATCGGCCCCTGGCCCTTTGCTTTTACCGAGTACTATACGAAAGAGATGGGTCCGGAGATCTTCCGGTTTTTCTTTTCCTTTGAAACGCTGATAGATCCATCCGGGCTTTCGGTTATCAAACGAAAAACAAACGAAATTGAAAAGGAGTATACCGCGGGCGGTAACCGGAGGATAAATATAGATCCCGGTATAATGACCGTTGATAATTTCATCCTGGCGACAACCAAGAGGCGGGGACACCGGATTCCCCTGGAGGATGGTATTTATGGAGAGGTTACCCTTATTTACATGAATCGGGATTTCCAGCCTCTCCCATGGACTTACGCGGATTTCCGGAGCAGGGACTACCGGGACCATCTCCGTGAAGTCCGAAAAAAATACCTTGCCCAATTGAAGCGTCAATCCGGATAATCCCTTCTTATCCTGTATGAAAAGATTTTTTTATCTCACTCTCTGTCTTTTTCAATCATGCGTCTTCTTCGGAACTGAAACAGAGATAGTAGTTTCTCTGCCGGAGCTTCCCGGCCGATGGGGTCATCACCCGGAATACCGGTACCTGGAGTATCCCGCAGTCGAAGGAATTACTGCCCAATGTGTCACCCTTGAGCAATTCCCCCTGGAAATAAGGATAAGTAAATTGAAAAATATCCCTGTTATATTGCGTTGCGAAGAGAGCCGGGTATCCGCGGGAGGCGTATTTCCGGAGGACCTGGATACTGACGGAGTTCTTCATCTCAGTTGGGTCAAGGGACCCCTCTGCGAGATTCTCCTGCAATGTCTTGAAGCAGGGGGGACTGTTGATGATTTGAATGTTGGTAAAGTTCAGGAGGAACTGCTTTCGAAAGGGGAGGGGGATCCCTGGAGTGTGGACCGGGATCGGATCTTCAGGGACCTCTTCTTCCGAAACCTGACCTCCAGGTCTTTCCGGAAATTGCCCTGTCACGCTATCGAAGTACCCGCGGAGCAGGGAGTCTGGCTGCGGGGTAATCCATTTCACCCCTTACCTGTCTGGGAGGATGGTTTTCTATACCTTGGTCCCCTGCCTGAGGGGACCTGGAGTTTCATACATGAGGATTCCGGAAATAAATGGATCCTTTCTCTCGATGATAAAGGATGGGAGGGATATAGCACCGGAACGGGTACGGTTTCTTCCGGAAGGTGGTAGCTTCAAACGGCCGGGACCTACCTGGCAACAATATTAATGAGCTTGTTCGGTACCCCGATCACCTTGATAATCTCTTTTCCCTTAATGAGGTTCTGGATTCTTTCCGATTTCAGCGCTTTTTCCTTGATCTCTTCAACAGGAGTATCCAGAGGCATCATCATTTTGCTTCTGAGCTTCCCGTTTACCTGGATAACAATCTCTATCTCTTCATCCTTTGTCAGTTCTTCATTCCATTTCGGCCATTCGGCGGTTTTGGTCATGGATGCTTTGTTTCCGAGTTTTTCCCAGAGCTCCTCCCCGAGATGCGGGGCGTAGGGGGAAAGAAGGATGACGAAGGGTTCCCAGAGGGAGCGGGGAAGGGATTGAAGTTTCATTGCCTCGTTGATGAAAATCATCATTTGAGCGATAGCAGTATTAAACTCAAGACTATCCGTATCGTTGGTAACCTTCTTTATCGTTTTATGGAGAAGCCGTTTCATTTCCAATGAAGGCTCTTCCCCGGTTATCGGTAACTCACTGACTTTCCAGACCCTGTTCAGAAAACGGAGGACCCCTGTAAGCCCTTTAGTAGCCCAGGGCTTCGAGACTTCGATGGGACCCATGAACATCTCGTACATCCTCATGGAATCAGCGCCGAACTGTTCAATGATATCATCGGGGTTGATCACATTGCCGAGGGATTTTGACATTTTTACCCCCCCCTCACCGAGGATCATCCCCTGATTGATCAGTTTTATGAACGGTTCATCGGTGTTCACGAAACCCAGGTCGAAGAGGACCTTGTGCCAGAACCGGGCGTAAAGGAGGTGAAGGACCGCGTGTTCCACCCCGCCGATGTAGAGATTTACCGGCATCCAGTAGTCTACCTTCTCTTTGGAGGCAAATTCTTTTTCGTTGTGAGGGTCGAGATACCTGAGGTAGTACCAGCAGGACCCGGCCCACTGGGGCATAGTGTTTGTCTCTCTTTTCGCGCTTTTCCCATCGCCGGGTATAGTGGTTTCTACCCATTCGGTAATATTTGCCAGGGGGGACTCCCCGGTTCCTGTAGGTTCGTAACTCTCCACCTCCGGGAGCGCAAGAGGGAGATTGTCCTCGGGGAGGGGGAGTATCTCGCCGTCAGTGTGAAGCACGGGAATCGGTTCTCCCCAGTACCGTTGTCTGGAAAAAACCCAGTCCCGGAGTTTATAGTTTACCGCTTTTTCCCCAAGACCTTTTTCTTCAAGCCACGCAGTTATTTGTTCTTTGAATATAGGGGTGGAAAGGCCGGAGAACTGTCCGGAGTTCACCGCGATTCCCTCCGCTGTAAAAGCCTCTTCCATCTGTGAAGGGCTGCCGTCGGGAGAAACAACCTGGATGATGGGAAGATTAAACTTTTTAGCGAATTCCCAATCCCGGGAATCATGGCCGGGAACAGCCATAATAGCGCCGGTACCGTAAGAAATGAGAATATAGTCTGAGATCCAGACAGGGACCTTTTCATTGTTAACAGGATTAATAGCGTAAGCGCCGGTAAAAACTCCGGTTTTATCTTTGGCAAGGTCGGTACGTTCGAGGTCCGACTTCATGGCTGCTTGCTGCCGGTAGGATTCAACCGCTTCCCGATGCTCCGGGTGAACGATCTGATTTACAAGAGGGTGTTCCGGCGAAAGGACCATATAGGTAGCGCCAAAGAGGGTGTCCGGGCGGGTGGTATATACCTCAATCGTATCATCGGAATCGGCAAGAGGGAAGTGCACATTGGCCCCCTCGCTTCGTCCGATCCAGTTTCTCTGCATCAACTTAACCGATTCCGGCCATTCCACCTTTTCGAGATCGTTAAGCAGCCTGTCAGCATAAGCGGTAATTTTCAGCATCCACTGCCTGAGGTTCTTGCGGACTACCTGCTCGCCGCAGCGGTCACACTTGCCGTCTTTTACCTCTTCGTTGGCAAGACCGGTTTTGCATGAGGGACACCAGTTGATAGGAACAACGGCCTCATAGGCGAGATCTTTTTTGTAGAGCTGCAGGAAAATCCACTGGGTCCACCGGTAATAATCGACCCGGTGGGTGGATATCTCCCTGTCCCAGTCGTAGGAGAAGCCTAAAGCTTTAATCTGCTGACGATACCGGTCGATATTTTTCTCGGTGGTGATTCTTGGATGGGTGCCGGTTTGGATAGCGTAGTTTTCCGCCGGGAGTCCAAAGGAATCGAAACCCATAGGGTGCAGTACATGATAGCCATTCAGCCTCAGATACCGGCAGTAAATATCGGTAGCGGTGTATCCTTCAGGATGGCCCACGTGAAGGCCGGCCCCTGAGGGGTAGGGGAACATGTCGAGGACATACCGTCGTTTCTCTTTTGGAACTGAAGGATCTTCAGTCACTTTAAAAGTTTTGTTTTCTTCCCAGTACTTCTGCCACTTGTTTTCAATGGCAGCGAAATCATATTTCCTGTTCATGGGAGGGATGATACCCGTCAAGGATACTGTGAGTCAACGTGTCTGATACTGTTCTCAGCAGTTCTCATTATGGCCCATT
>JAGLYY010000196.1 GCA_023131935.1 Spirochaetales bacterium
AGTCGAACTGATTTGGCCATTCTCATTTTCTTATCAATTTTATCCGGCTGTGTCATAATCTATGTCAAAACGAGAATTGCTCTACTGTTCTATGAGGGAGGGAACATATTTGGAAAATGATTTGACAGAAAAATTCACAATCAATTCTTCAGGAAAACCCACCTCCTGAATGAGAGTCAGTGCTTCCGTGAATCTTCCAACATCGGAAGAAAAATGAGCGTCGCTTCCTAACACAACAGGGGTTTCCTCCAGGGCACAGAGGGTGAGAATCTCTTTGATGATCTTTTTCCCTCCAGGGCGGAAACTGGCTGGTGTCAGGGAGGTGTTGTTGATTTCCAAAAGGGTCGAGGTGGCTTTGGATGCCCGGACAATTTCAAGAAGATCAAAACCATATTGGCTGTCTCCCGGATGACCGATGATATGGACCCGGGGGTTTTCACATACAGACGATAATGTCCGGGTATGGTCGGATGTACTTCCGGCCTCAATGCATGGAGGGTGGAAACTGGCAATGACAAGATCTAATTCTGAAAGGAGTTCATCATCCACATCCAGCCTGCCGTTAAAATCCATAATATTTGCTTCGACTCCTTTCAGAACCCGGACACCGTTGATGATCTGTGGAAGGACTCTCAGGTTGTAGAAATGATAATGGTGCGCGCCGCCAGGCATACCCGAACTGTGATCGGTCATGGCAATAATTTCCAGTTTTTTTGTTTGGGCGGTTCTCGTTAACTCTTCGATTGTGCTATACGCGTGGCCGCTGGCTACGGTATGGCAGTGAACATCAATTATTGGATGCAAAGTGGTGTACCTCTTTTGCTTGCTGGATATAAGATGGACAATACTGCAACTAAGAAGAATAGTGAAGCACACAGAGGTTTTTGAATTGCCGTTTCGACAGTTTTTTGGTATATTTCACACCGAATCAACTTTTTTTACACTTTAAATCGGAAGAAAATCAGAAGGAAATCAGGAGAACCAACTAAAGATGTCAAAGCATAAATTTCAAACTGAGGTGTCCCAACTCCTCCATCTTATTAGCCACTCCCTTTACAGCCACAAGGAAATTTTCTTAAGGGAGCTTATTTCAAACGGATCAGACGCCCTGGATAAATTGAAGTATCTTACCCTTACAGACGATGAATTCAAAAAGCTGAATTTTGTCCCACGGATCGATATTTCTTTTGATCACGACAACAAGGTCCTCACTGTTGCCGATTCCGGAATAGGGATGAATGAAGAGGACCTTGTTGAGAACCTTGGGACTATTGCCAAGTCGGGAACGAAAAACTTCCTCCAGATGATGACCGGCGACGCCAAAAAGGACGCGGGGCTGATTGGACAGTTCGGGGTAGGTTTCTACTCATCCTACATGGTAGCGGATAAGGTAGAGGTCATTTCCCGGAAAGCCGGTGAGGAAAAAGCCTATATGTGGACCAGTGATGGAAAAGGTTCCTATGAGATTTCCGACGCAAAGAGAGATGGATTCGGTACCACTGTCACCCTCCACCTGAACGACGAGGGGACCGAGTACGCGTCCCGCTGGCAGATCGAAGGCGTTGTCAAGAAATACTCTGACCATGTAACTTTCCCCATTTTCCTTCATTACGAAGACACTGCCTACGAAGGGGAGGGGGACGACAGGAAAGAGAAAAAAGAGCAGAAGGTTGAACAGATCAACTCCGCCTCGGCCCTCTGGAAACGGCCGAAATCGGAACTAACCGATGAAGATTACCATGAATTTTATAAATCCATCGGGCATGATACCGATGATCCGCTTTTCTACCTCCACACCAGGGCAGAGGGGACTCAGGAATATACAACCCTGTTTTATGTCCCCCAAAAGGCCCCTTTCGACCTTTATCACGCGGATTATAAACCCGGTGTGAAACTTTATGTGAAACGGGTCTTCATTACCGATGATGACAAGGACCTGATGCCCACTTACCTCCGGTTCCTCCGGGGAATTATCGATTCTGAGGACCTCCCATTGAATATCAGCCGGGAAATCCTCCAGAAGAACCGGATCCTCGCATCTATCCGCGGCTCTTCGGTAAAGAAGCT
Source organism: Spirochaetales bacterium (assembly GCA_023131935.1). Taxonomy (GTDB): domain Bacteria; phylum Spirochaetota; class Spirochaetia; order JAGLYY01; family JAGLYY01; genus JAGLYY01. The sequence goes on from JAGLYY010000196.1 coordinate 2,068, forward strand.
TCTTTCGGAATTTAAGAGCATCGCGGAAAACAATCCGGAGAAATACCTGGATTTCATTAAGGAATACAACAGACCCCTGAAAGAGGGGCTTTATTCCGATTTCGCGAACAGGGAAACACTCTTAGAGCTTGTCCGGTTTAAATCTTCCGAAGAGGAGGGGTATACCTCCTTTGCCGCGTACAAAGAACGGATGAAGGAAGATCAGAAAGGGATCTACTATATCACCGGAGATAATGAAGACACCTTGAGGAATTCTCCTCTCCTTGAAGCCTACAGGGAAAAAGGGATTGAGGTCCTGATTATGGATGATGAGATCGATGAGATAGTCATTCCTAACGTCGGCAAGTACAATGAAATTGATCTGAAAGCGGTAAACCGGAGCGGAGCGTCAGAAGATCTTAAAACCGAAGAAGATAAGGAGAAGGAGAAAGAGGTAGAACCTCTCCTGAAGAGAATCAAAGAGGTCCTTGGCGACCGGGTAAAGGATGTTGTAGCCTCCTCCCGGCTTTCCGATTCCCCAAGCTGTGTCGTTGCTGATGAAAATGATCCAACCATGCAGATGCAGCAGATGCTGAAGGCCCTTGGACAAACCGAGGTTGCCGATCTCAAACCTATCCTCGAAGTGAACCCAGGACACGAAATTGTGAAAGCTCTTGAAGGATCCGATGACAAGGGGCTCCTCGAAGATGTGTCTTTCCTTCTCTATCAGCAGGCACTGCTTGTTGAAGGTGTCGCGCTAAAGAAACCGGCGGAGTTTGTAAAAAGGCTGAACCGGATGATGGCGAAGGCGCTGTAAAGAACAGGAAGATTCGGAATAGTATTCTCAGAAATAGAAAGAAACAAGAAAAGGGCTGTTCCGGATGATCTAAAACAGCCCTCTCGTTATTTAAGCTTCATTTAGGTTTCCGCTTATACAGCGGCTTTTTCAACAGCCAGTTTTTTTTGTGTCTTCTGAGTTAAAAGAGACACAATAATAAGAGCCGCGAAACTCGAGGGTATGGAAATTATCGCTGGATTATCCATCGGAATAAGGGCTTTGTCGGCGCCGAGTCCATACCTATCAAACATTGCCGGTGATAACAGAATAATGGTTAATGCTGAGATCATTCCTACAAATACAGAGGTGGTAATTCCTTTCCCCGTTGCTTTTTTCCAGAACAACAGCAGTTGTTTTTTATTTTAAAAAGTGAGTTTTTTTATTGACATACGACAAGCGTCGTAATACACTTATCACTATCCATGGATAAAAAAATATTAGGTGGTTCATAGTGATGAAAAAACGTGTCGCTGATCTTGAATTAAAGATTCTTAACAGATTATGGGAGATGGATAACAGCGGGACCGTGCAGGATGTTATCGATTCCTGGATGGAGGATGAAAAACCGGGTTATACAACTATTCTAAAAAAATTGCAGATAATGGAGGGAAAGGGATTAATAAGACATGAGAAACAGGGTAAGGCCTATTCCTATATTCCTCTCATCTCAAAGAAGGATGTATCGAGGAACAGAATCGAGAACCTTCTAACAGGGGTTTTCTCCGGTAATAAACTCGATTTCGCGCATGCTTTTTTTGAGGATGCCGGTTTAAGTAAAGACGAGCTGGCGGAAATCAGGAAGATGCTGGACAGGTTCGAGAAGGGGGGCGGGGATGAATCTACTTTATAACGCGGAAGCAGCCCTGCTTCTCTATTTGAAGGGCCAAATTGTACTTCTGCCCCTGTTCATACTGTATGTATGTTCCTTACGGAAGCAGATTTCACCAAAAGTTCAATGGAAACTGCACAGGTGGATAATTATCTCCACACTGCTGATTCCTGTCCTTTTTCTCATTCCGGTTGGGCCTGATTTTTCTATCGAAAAGCTTAGCCGCGTGATATTCAATACCGGTTCGACATCGGTACAAACGGCCGAATCCCCGGTTTTAAGGGAATCCGCGGAAGGGACCGCTTTTTACGAGCAAATTGGTAACCGTTCCGCACTCTCCCTGGAGGAGTCATTAAATGCCGCCCTTACGGAGAGTACGGCCCTTAAGTCTTTAGAGGGCAATATCACCGGGACCATGGAAACATCGGGGGGCAGTGCCCCTGTGCAATCTCCGGTAAATGTATTGCCGGTGGGAAGGGAATTATAACAAACCCTTACGGTGCACGAATACATCCGTTTTCAGAAAAATGGTACTTCCATAAGGGAATTGATATTGCGGTTGGTTACGATTATGTTATTCTTGC
>JAGLYY010000197.1 GCA_023131935.1 Spirochaetales bacterium
TTTTAAAAGTTCTTCAACCTTATGCATGTCTTTAATACGAGAAGGTTGTCCATGCATAAGTTTTCTCATTTCATGAAGAAGCAACGGCTGAGTGGATGCAGGAATCCAGAGTTTCCCGAAGCCACGCTCCATAATTTGAAGAATTTCTAATTCGGCAGCCAAGAGTAAAGTGGTTATATCAACGTGTAGTCGCCATTTACTATAATCTACTTTTTTGTAATCTTCCAATTTACGACCGCCATGGCGAGCAAGCAATGGGAGTTGGTGCAATGGTTCTGGTGAGTTACGACATTGACTAAAATGTTCATGAAAGAGAAACGTAAGGGTAAACCCTAAAGGCTTTGCCACAAGGTGGACTGGTATATTCCCATGGTCGTATTGCTCAACAATCTTCTGCTGATGAGTTAATTGTTCTTTCCGAATAGCGATTAGGTCGCGGAGATTTACCGCTTGAAAATCACCTTGGCCCTTTGCAACAAATTCGCCCATCCTTTCTATAAGTGGAATGATTTTGGAATCAAGACCCAAAGAATAACCGGTTGTAATAGCTGCTTTAAGGATCTCAGGATCATTGATGTCTATTTCAACCGCCTTCTCCCAAAGCATTTCAGCCAATCGCCCATCTTGGATTTGAACAATATCAGCAGCTTGTAACAGTTCGATAGGTGACACATTTTCCATAGCAAATAACTTCTCAGAAGTTTCCTTAATTCCTGAAATATCGCCGAAGGCAAGTTGTGTTTGCATCAAGGCAAAAATATTTTTAGTTGATAGACTTTTCGTCACCAAATCTTTAGCATCACCAAGTGCTTCACTAAGATAACCACGTTTTTGATGACATGTAACACGGAGTCTTCTAAGGTCATCAGGCAATACACCTTCAAAGAATAATGAAGCATTATTATCCATAAGATTTAAACATCTGGCCGGAAGATTCTTTTCCCAGGCGCTTTCCACAACGAGATAAAGTGCAACAGGGGTCCCAATCTTTTCGATGAGTTTATCTCCCCTATCCAAAACATAATCGTAATCTTTCCGATCCGCCATTAACCTGCAGGCCTCAAACAAATAGATACCGTTATCGGTTTCATCGTACAGCGACTCAAGATAACCCAGCAGAGATTTCCAATCTTTTGACTGCCTATATTGAGTTTCAAGAATTATGATTCTGAGTTGATGCCTGATTTTATGGTCTTCTACCAGATCAACTGTTGCTTGAACCTTGTTTAACTTTTTCCCAGACGCAATTAAGGTGTGACTTCGCCAAAACAGCCATATATCATTGTGGCCTTGCTCTTCGAATGGATGTTTATACTTATCCAGCAGACTGAAGGCATCATAGCATTTATTATTTTCTATACAAAAACCAATTAGAACACTTATTAAATCCAGATCTTTTTTTTTGGTCTTTATCGCTTCTGAAACCATAGATCCGATGGGCTCTTTATCGATTTGGTAGTTTCTGGACAATGCCCATTTTAGCGCATTGGGATCTTCTGGATCACTTGAGAGTAAATACGTGCAAAATTCTGCTGCCTCACCCTGGCGGTTTGGATGCATCGCAAGAGCTGCAAGTCTCCAGATATTAAACATGCGCTGTTTATGTTCTTGAAGTTCATCGTTTAGAGCTAACCCCTTAAACTCTTTTTCCACTTTGGCTAAAAGATCAATACTGCCCTGATCTCGTTTTATGAAATCAAGAGAAATTGGGAGGGGAATGAGGGGATTTGTATTCTTTAAGGCAGTGAGGGAAATGGCGCTCCAGTAGTCTATGATGGCCTTGGCAACAATAATGCTGTGCCAATTTGGTTTCTCTGCCAATGCTTCGTCAAGCTTAGCCCTTGCGTTGGGCAAATCCCCAAAAATGAGAAACGATAAGGATTGAATACGTCTTGTTTCAGCATTTGGTTTAATATCATGGGGCAATGTACTCAAAAACTCTAACACATCATTGATCTTGCCAAGTTCGAAAAGCAGTGATGCACGTAAGTTTATAGCATCTAAGGCAGAAGAAGCACCAATGACTGGCAGAGCCGCTTCAGGTCCATCTCTATGATAGACCAGCATCGCCTGAAGTATGGTGTCATCACCTTCTGGATCATTCTCTCTTGCCTTGGCAGCAATTTCAGTAGCCTTTTCAACGTCATTTTCTACATTCAGAATATAAAGAGATAGGATGCGGAGAATCTGACCTCGAGCAAATCCATCCAATAATTGCCATTTTTCTTGGCTTTCATTGTAAATACCACGAATGCCATCCAAAGCATAACGATGTTTACCTTGGCGGTACTGTTCCCTAAAATCTTCCAGCCTTTCCAATTTTGATTTGGACAACGCATCCGCTAATTGCAGTCTCTGAACACTTATAGCTTCAAAATCAAACTCCAATCTTCGTAAAGACTCGATGCTTGTGACATCGGCTTGTGGTGCTCCACAAACAGTGTCAACAATTTCCCTGGAATCAACATACCTTTCAACGATGTTACGATAAGGGCATAACTCCCTCTGAATATCTCTGCCTGACCAGAGTTCAAAGCATATTCCTTCATCCTTAAAACGGTTACGTTGAATTTCTTTTTCCTCGTGAACTTGTGTCCGCTGAATATCGCATGCAACAAAAAGTATGTAGCGTCTAACTTCTTGTTTTTTCCAATGTTCAATGTGGTCGAGGAAAGGTTTTACTGCATCTTCAAGATCTTTTTCCCAAAAATTTTTATAGCATTTCGATTGACCAACTTCTTTGCCATTCCCTCCTTTCCTCTGAGCAATATGATCCACCCCTTTATCTCTTTGACCGCGAGTGCCGTGAAGCTGACATGTTACAATTTCTTTTTGTATACCATGAAGATCACAGCATAATTGCTCAAAGTTATCGTCACTAAGATCATACCATTTTTGAGTATCATTTCGCCTGATTGTAGGACGCATATTGCCTTTTCCCATATCTCATCCCGATTGTGCTATCTTTAAAAAATAACACGATTGCTTAACAGTTAGCAATATCTCTGTCATTTAGAGAAGGACAGGGCCTTGAAATTGATAATCTGTTCAAAAAGGAAGACCCCCTATGTCTTGTTCACCGATTTACCACCCAAACAACTTCCTCTGTAAATGATGAATGATTTGGTTGCGCAATTTTTGACTGG
>JAGLYY010000198.1 GCA_023131935.1 Spirochaetales bacterium
ATTGCGGTGGAACCACGATGATCTCCGGGGTACACCGGTTGACCCACAAGGAAAGTAACCGGGGAATCGTTTTACAGGAGGAATTCAGTAAGCTGGGGGCGGATATAGTGATTGAAGGTGATATGATGATTATCCATGGATCACAATCCTCTGGCATTCACGGGGGGGCTGTGGATTCGCATGGGGACCACCGGATTGCTATGGCCCTGGCTATTGCCGGACTTAAATCCGGGGAACCGGTGATAATAGAGGGGGCCGAATGTGTCGCGAAATCCTATGAAAACTTTTTTTCCGATTTAGAAAGGCTGGGTGCGGTATGAACAGCTTTGGGACACTTTTCCGGGTAACTATTTTCGGGGAATCTCATGGTAAGGCCCTGGGCATTACGGTAGATGGTGTTCCTCCGGGGATTGAACTGAAAGAGGATGATTTTCTCAGGGACCTGAAGAGGAGAAAGGCAGGTAAAAAGGGGACAACCCCGAGGAAGGAACCTGATATTCCGCAAATCATCAGCGGTGTTCATGAAGGTTTTACTACCGGCGCTCCCCTGACAATCCTGTGCAGGAACGAAAACAGCAGATCCGGGGATTATGAGAAGCTGAAAGATATCCCCAGGCCCGGCCACGCGGATTTTACCGCCGGGGTGAAATATTTTGGTTTCGCTGACCGGCGGGGAAGCGGGCACTTTTCCGGCCGCATGACCCTTGGCCTTGTCGCGGCAGGGGTAATCGCAAAAAAAGTCTGCCGACCAATGATTTTTTCCTCCCGAATCCTCTCCCTCCATGGTTCAAGTGATTTTGACCGGGAAATCCGGGAGGCGATTGACGCGGGGGATTCTATCGGGGGTATTATCGAGACCACTGTTGATAAAGTGGATCCGGGACTTGGGGAACCCTTTTTCGGATCGGTCGAGTCGCTCCTTTCCCACATTGTTTTTTCAATACCCGCGATCCGGGGGATCGAGTTCGGTGACGGTTTCCGGGCAGCGGAAATGCGCGGGTGTGAACACAATGATTCCATTGTGGAGATTGATGGAAAAACCGAAACCAACCACAGCGGGGGGATAAACGGCGGAATAACCAGCGGGAACCAGGTGGTTTTCCGGGCAGCGGTAAAACCGGCATCCAGCATTTCACTGCCTCAGAACACGATAAATGTAAGTACCGGTAAAATCGAAGAACTGACCATCGAAGGGCGCCACGATGTATGCATCCCCCTCCGGATGCCCATAGTCCTTGAAGCCGCAAGCGCGATTGTGTTCGCTGATCTTCTTCTTCAGCGAAGAGCCTATCTATTAAGCCATGAGTCAGCCATAAGAAAAACCAGACAGGAGAGGCCGGAAAATGGACTTGAAAGAAATAAGAGATAATATTGATACCATCGATTCAAAAATCCTCTTTCTCCTTTATGAGAGAATGGAGCAGTCGGTCCTTGCCCGGCGGTTCAAGACCGAAACCCGGGACACAGAAAGGGAAGAGGAAATCCTCGCCGGTCTCGAGAAACGGGCCGATGGTCTTATCAATCCAACTTTCATTCGGGACCTTTATAAACAGATCATGAAGGAAAGCCGGAAACTTCAGGATAACGGATTCAAGATTATCGGGTTTCAGGGAGAACATGGCGCAAATAGTGAGATTGCCTCCTGGGAATGGGATGATTCAGTTGTTCCGGCTCCCTGCAGAAAGTTCAGCGACATTTTTAAGGGGGTACAGGGGGGGTGTTTTGATTTCGGTATCATCCCTGTGGAAAACACCCTTGGCGGAGTCGTAGGGCAGGTAAATGACCTCCTTATCAATTCTCCCCTGCCGATTGTTGGTGCTGTAGAGCTGACAGTACACCATTGTCTGTTGACTCTGCCGGGAACGAACCACCGGGAAATCCGGAGGGTCTATTCCCATCCCCAGGCCCTTGCCCAGTGCAGGGAGTTCCTTGAGCGGAATTCCCTTGAGCCGGTCAACTGGTACGATACAGCCGGGGCCGCGAGGATGCTTATGGAAGATCGTCCCCCCGCGTCCGCGGCGATTGCCACCAGGTTCGCGGCACAACTCTATAATCTTGAAATTATCAAAGAGCAGATCGAAGACCATGCATCCAACAAGACCAGGTTTCTCATTCTATCGGGAAAGGAAATGGAAGCCGATGGTTCAAAATGCTCCATCACCTTTTCCACCGAACATAGATCAGGGACCCTTTTTCAGGTCCTGAAGCTCTTTGCCGATACCGGGCTGAATCTCACGAGGATTGAATCTTTTCCCGCCGGGTTGGGGAGTTTCAATTTTTTTCTCGATTTTCTCGGATCCGACAAAGATCCGAAGGTGATAAAAGCACTCGGGGAAGTTGAGAAAACCAGCAACAATTACCGGTTGATGGGTTGTTACCATGAGAAGAAGTGCTAAATGATGAACAGATTACACTACGAAGATCTTATTAAGAGGGAGCTTCTCGGGGATTTAGGTAATGCGGGAGATATTACCACCGGTTTTCTCATTCCCGAAGAGCTTTCAACCCGGGGCTGGATAACAGCCAGAAGCCAGGGGGTCCTCGCGGGGATAGAAGCGGGCCTCTACGCCTTCACCCTTCTTTCCCCGGAGACAAAGATCGAAACATTTTTTAAAGATGGTGACCATTTTGAGGCAGGGGACCGTCTCGCCTCGGTCTCCGGCAGTGTCAGGACCCTGCTTACAGGGGAGAGGACCGCCCTGAACCTTATATCTCACCTTAGCGGGATCGCGACCGCGACCAGGAAGATGGTGGAAGCGGTAAAGGGGACCGGGGCAAAGATCACTGATACCCGAAAAACTCTCCCGGGATTGCGGGCCCTTCAGAAACACGCGGTCCGCTGCGGCGGGGGAGTCAACCACCGGTTCGGACTCGACGGGGCTGTAATGATTAAAGATAACCACCTCCGCTGTCTTCCCGATGTAGAAAAAAGTATCCGGGAACTCCGGGAGCGCCTTGGCCATACTTTCAGGATCGAGGTAGAGGTAGATACCCTCGATCAACTCGAAAAGCTGCTGGATCACCCTGTTGATCTCCCAATTGATATAGTTCTCCTCGATAATATGTCCGACGAAGAACTGCGGCAGGCGGTGAAACTGGTAAACGGCAGGTTTATTACCGAAGCATCGGGTAATGTGACCATAGAGACAATAGGCTCTATTGCCGCAACCGGGGTAAACTATATCTCGTCAGGGGCCTTAACCCACAGTGTGCCCTCTATTGATATCGGATTTGATTTTGAATGAATGACGTGAATTATCACTACATATTGATAAACGATGAACTTGTCGAAGAGAATGATCATGCTCTGCCCCCCGGGGATGCTGATTTTGAAGGGGCCCCGGGAGTATATGAAACCCTCCGGGTGGAGAAGGGTTCTGTCCTCTTTTGTAAGGAACATCTGGACCGTCTTTTCCGCTCAGCCAGGATTCTTGGGATAAATCATCCCTTTTCACTCCGCGAGATTGTTCGCAGGACCGATTTCCTTATCCGGAGAAATAACCTTGAGGAGGGACTGATCAGGCTGATTATCCATGGTCAGACCCACCCGCTGCTGCTTGCCAAAACAAAACCGCTTCCCCATTATTCCAATACGATGTATCGCCAGGGTGTCGCGGTAATATCTTACCAGGGGGAGCGTTTTCTTCCTGAGGCTAAATCGAGCGATTGTCTGGTTAATACCATGGCAATGAAGGAAGCCCGGGAAAAAGATGCCTTCGAGGCGATTCTTGTAGACCACCAGGGACATCTCAGGGAGGGGAGCAGATCGAACCTGTTTCTTCTTTCGGGGGAAGAGCTGATTACGCCGGGGCATGATGTCCTCCCTGGAGTGACCCGGGGCCATATTCTTACGATCGCCGGGGACTTGGGGCTGAAACTTTCCCAAAGGGAGATTTACGGTGATTTCCTCGAAACATCTCCGGGGGGATCCCTCTTCCTTACGGGAACAAGTATCGGGGCCCTGCCGATTTCAACATTTGATGGAAAAAAACTACCGGTGGACCGGGAGCTAATCACCACCCTGAATGAAAGACTGAAAAATCTTGCTGAGTTCTCTGTTTCTCAGTATCGTGATCTGCTTAAGGACTGTAGTTGATGAAACTTTTTGTAAGAATGATTATGCTCGCGACCACGTTAGGTCCCCTCTCTTCCTGTTATCTGCTCCAGCAGGCGGGACCATTTCTTAAAAACCGGTCCGAAGCAGAGGATGTTGAGTTCCTTCTCGGAAATGGAGAGATCGATCCTGCTACAAGGGATTTTCTGACTCTGACCCAGGAGATCCTTGATTTTGCTCACCATGAGCTGGGTCTCGCGGAAAGTGGAAATTACCGGAAGTATGTATACACCGGAAAAGATTACCTGGTGGATGTTGTCTCCGCCTCCGAAGCCCTGAAGTTCGAGGATTTCACCTGGTGGTTCCCCTTTGTAGGGAGGGTCCCTTACAAGGGGTTCTACAAACAGGAGGCAGCTATCCGGGAAGCTGAAAAGCTCAAGGCCAGGGACCTCGATGTCCTGGTCCGGAAAGTTGACGGGTTCAGCAGCCTCGGGTATTTTCACGATCCCCTCTTTTCATTCATGGGAAAATACTCTGTTTCCCGGATCGCGGAACTCATTATTCATGAAGAAACCCATGCTACCATCTGGGTAAAAGGCAGCACCCGGTTTAACGAGGAGGTAGCGACCTTTGTCGGTCAGCAGGGGGCCCTGATGTTCCTCAGAATGAAATATGGAGAGGAGAGCCCTGAAGTCGAGCGTACGCGGGAGCTCAGGCAGGATGGCGAAACCTTTCGTATCCTGCTCTTTGAACTGGCGGGCGTCCTGACGGAGATGTACGAATCTGACCTGCCGGAGGAGAAGAAGTACCTGCGGAAAGAGGAGCTTATCGAAGAGTTCAGGCAGGAGTTCGCGAAAGGGTATGAGGAACGCTTTCTGACGGACGCCTACAGCTGGTTCAGTGAATTCAAGGTTAATAATGCCTTCGTTAATCTCTACAGGTTATATTCCGGGGAGCCGGAGTTATACCGTGATATCTGCCACTGCCTTGGAGATGATCTGCCGGCTGCCATAGAGGTATTCAAAACCGCGGCTTTAGAGAGGAAAGGGGCGAAAGAGTGGTTGCGGGAGTATCTTGGGAATTGTGATTAGAAGAAGTAAGAATAGTACTTGAAAATCATAGAAACTTGTCTTATATTATGTACGTACAGAAATATGTACGACAGGAGGATGAAATGAAAACCGTGACAGCAACAACAGCTCGTTCGGATCTTTTTAATATTTTAAAAAGTACAATTAAAGGACATAGACAGCTACGAATTACTTCAAAAGAGGGAAACGCGGTGCTCCTTGCGGAGGAAGACTTTCAAAGCATTATTGAAACAGCACACTTAATGTCTGTCCCCGGGTTGCTTGAAAGTATGAAGAAGGCTGAAAAAGAAATTGAAAACGGTGAAACTTTTACTATGGAAGAAGTGTTCGGCGAATAATGAACTTTGAAATTCGCATTACCAGGCAAGCGTTAAAAGATATAAAAAAACTTACACCGAAACAGAAGAAAAAATTGCGGGATATTCTAATTGAAGTTATCTCTGTTAATCCATTTGAAGGTAAAAAACTCGTCGGAAATCTGATTGGGAATTACTCTATTCGGTTAAACTTGAAAGATAGGATTATTTACAGTGTAGATGAAAAGAACAAGGTTGTTTATGTGAAGAGGGCAAAGACTCATTATGGGAACTAACTTAATAATCCTGAAAATCAGCTCGATTGACCCCGGCCCGGTGTTATCCGCTTGAGGAGTTCCTCAGCCGCCTTTTCGAATGAGGTGGCAGCGGCGCGGTAATCAAATCCTACAACAACACCCAATCCGGCGTATATGGTATCGTGGATGAAATCGGTTAACAGTTTAAGGTAGATCCTTCCATCAGTCTGTCCGTCGCTGTTGGTAAATGCCAGGTTCTTCAGCTCTAAGGTTTTTATTATCATATGAAGCTGTCTGGTTATTACGGGATACATGGTTTTAATGAGCTTAAAATAATCCTGTTGGTAGACGGTGTCGTTCCGGATAAGGGATTGGATCTGTTTATGCCGGTCCCGTGAAGGCTCCTTCTTTCCATTTTCCCGTACCGGAATGAAATCGGAGATCAGGGATTGGACGGTGGGAGATTGGAAGAGTTTGTTGAGTGAGAAATAGAACAACAGGAGTCCCCCATCAGCGGCAATCTCCTTCATCCCTCTGCCTGCCAATTTATTCAGAGAAATCAGGAACCGGGTCAGTTCCCTGTCAACCGCCTTATTCGAAGGCCCCCTCTTTTCCACGGTAAAGAGACGTTTCGCTTCTTCCATTCCCTTAAGGTGCAGGTCCATCAGGCGAATAAGTTTTCCGAGAACGATCCAGAGGGGATCTTTTCGGATGAGAGTCAGGTATTTTATAAGCTGTTGTTTTTCAGCCGCGGTAAAAAGGAGAAGCCCTTTTCTCCTCTTTTCCTCCGGGGATACACTTACCAGGAGCTCTTCCAGGTAATTCCCGAGGCCTTCAAGATAGTCATTTTCCCCGTATATTTCAGGATTGTTAAGTATGTAATACCGGATAAGCTCAAGAGTCCGGGGAGAAATGTTCATGGCCGGGGGAATACTGAAAAGCCTTCTTCCCTGAAAACCTTTTAATGTCGCAAGGAGTTTCCGCTGGATGAGCAGGGGAAGGGCGGGATTCCCCTCGAGCAGATCGAGAGAGGGGTCGTGGGGTATCCGGGCAATATCCTCAAGGATTCCGGTTTCGGGGAAGTATTGTTCGCTTGCCGCTACATTACGGTTGTAATTTCCCATAATGTCCAGGGGATTGAAGGTGCAATGGCTTTTATTCTCGAATTTGTTATGCCAGATAAGGACCTTTTTTATTTCCGTTTCGGTAAGGGCTTTTCTGATGTAACTGCCGGCGGAGACGTGGGCAGTTGGTTCCGGGTTTGTTACCAGGACGAGCTGCCCTATTCTGTTCAGATATTTAAGGTTAACATCCCAGCCCAATCCCGCTGGCAGATCAAAGAGCAGGAGATCGTAGGCGGAATCCAGGGTCTCGAGGAAAGTGGAAAAAAGAAGATCGCAGGGATCTTCCGACGTTGGAGGGAGGATGAGGTCCAGGCCGGAGAAGGCGGGCAGTCTTATATCGGAAAACTTTTTAATCTTTTTCCGTTTTTCTGTCAGTGCATGTTCCGCGTCCCGTAAATCAAAGAGGGAAGGGATATCTGACAGGGGATCAAGATCAACAATTGCAACCCGAAAGCCGCGGCGGGCATAGTAGATACCGAGGTTGGCGCTGGTGGTGGTTTTCCCGACACCCCCCTTGCCGGAAGCGAAGGCAAGGGTTTTCCCCTTGAGTCGTTTCTCGATCACCTTATTCCGGGATTTGTTCTTCATTATTTATTTTTTACCTCTTCTTATGGAGCCAGACAGAGTTTGCATTCGAGAATGCCCGCTTTTTGGCGATGATCGAAAAGGAAATGATGACGAATAAAAGATATCCAAAGCTTACGCCGAGAGTTGCCCAGAAAAGAAGCGGGTTATTCTGGGTGGCGCTATAAGCCGGCAGGTTGATGCATAAGATGAAAGGGATCATTAACGCGAAGGTAATCCCTGAGGCATATACATAATCTGACGCGACAGGAGTGGCAAACTCCGGATCTATTACGCGGAGAAGGGCAAGCCCTGTCGGCATTGTTCCTGTTGCCGCGCCAAAAATGATAAGTGTCCGGTGAAAACGGTGGTCGGTGAAAATTCTGGAACTGATCCAGGGGACAGTGACAAGTGCCAGGACCCCTCCCGCGATGCAGATAATGAGAATTGGAAGCCAGTAGGAAGTTACTACGACAAGAGAGATCGCCCCAATTGCCGCGACAACCATGAGATCTACCGACATCCCGCTAATCCTGGTTAAAGTCCCCTCATCGAGTGTGTGATGAATATTGAAGGAGGAGAGGAGGAATTTCACGAACATTGCAACGAGAGCGGAGAATATGAAATTAATCCCCCACAGGTTAACCGCGAGTTCATATCCCATGGGACCAATAAGCGACAGGAGAACAGTAAGAAACTTGAGCAGGAGATAACTGAGAAGATACACACCCCCGACATACGCGATATTTAGTGACATGGAATCAATCGCCTCGGTCTCCGTTGTCAAACGGGAGCCGATTGGATGCTCCTCTTTTCTTCCCAGAATTCCTCTTCGCACTCCGGGCCGAAGTAGTGTCTCCTCCTGTTTTTCAGTGACCCATCCTTTCCGGATACCGTAGTTGATCAGGAATACTCCGCCGAAACAGGCGAAGAGAAATCCAATCGCGGCGAATGTTAAGCCGAGAGATCCGGCTCCGAAAAATCCCATAGATTCCCAGCCCTGACCGATGGCAAATGCTTGTCCCGGCCCAAGGGCAAAGCCCAGGGGGAGAAGGATTCCGAAAGCGGGAAAGAGGTCAGGCAGGAAAGTAATGGTGAAAACGAATGTCAGCAATAGTCCGACAATAGCCTGAATCGCGTATTGTGAAATAATACCGACTGATGTTGATATAATATTATGATTTTTCTGTCTTCCGGTTCCATTTGCTCCCCGTAGTGTCATGGAGATAAATGAAATATTCAGAAGGTGGTAAACCAGTTGACCGAGATTGTCCTGAGAAAGACCGAGAGCGGGGGCAATAAAATTATAAAAAGGAAGGAGAATAAATCCAGCGGTCAGAGCGTTCGGGATGAGGTATTTTTGAAGAAAACGGATATGATACCGCGCGAAAGTAGCAAGGAGAAGGCCAAGGCTCAAAATCCCAAGGTCAATAAAAAAAGTCCAGGAAAAATTCATTTCATACTTCCTATGAAAATATTGATTGTTTTACTATTAACCATGGGATAGTGAAAGTCAAGGGCGCGAATTAACAGGTAATTATTGAAAAGGGCGGGCCTCGACAGACCCGTCAGGAGAAAGTGGTGTTTCCGGTACAGGAATGGAGAAGAGTATTAATCCTGTTTCAGATAGATATTTTTCCAGGGGCGGTAGTCCATCACCTTCTGATACCATCAGCAGGCAGCTCACGATTCGTTTCATAGCTCTTACTCCTTTGAATAAAAATACATCTAATAAGAAGAATTTCTAATTCAAAGAAAAGTCAAGAGAAACAAAGACTTTTCTTTTTCCCCAATCGTTGATTAATGGGATGATTCTCATTACCATCAAAGCAACATAAGTAGATAAGGGGTGTATCCGATGTTAGGTATTGTTGTACTTGCGGTGATCGTTGCCCTTGTCTTTGCCGCAATGAATTTTGTTTTGGTAAAAAAGAAGGACCCGGGAAACGCGAAGATGCAGGAAATCGCATTGGCAATCCGTGAGGGGTCAGATACTTTTATTGCCCATGAATATAAAATAATCCTTTCCATTGCAGTATTAATAGCCCTGCTTTTATTCGGGATTGTCTCGTGGTATACAGGAGTCGCCTTCATCCTCGGCGCTTTGATGAGCGCAAGCGCTGGTTGGATTGGTATGAAAATAGCGACTCTCGCGAATGTGAGGGTTTGTAACGCTGCCAGAACTACCCGGAAGCTCGGAGGGACCCTGAAGATTGCTTTTCAGGGCGGCAGTGTAATGGGTTTGAGTGTGGGGGGATTTGCCCTGCTTGGATTAGGGATTATCTATGCGGTTTTCGGGAACATCCTCGGCCAGATGGCTCCGGAAAATTTAATCATTGTAAAGAATTGGCTCGGTATTACTTTCATCCCCTTTACCATGACTGTTTCGGGATATGCCCTGGGATGTTCAGTTGTAGCCATGTTCGACAGAGTGGGTGGCGGAATCTATACTAAAGCAGCGGATATGGGTGCCGACCTGGTAGGAAAAACCGAAGCCGGTATCCCCGAAGATGATCCGAGAAACCCGGCGACTATCGCCGACAACGTTGGCGATAATGTCGGTGATGTAGCGGGTCTTGGGGCTGATCTTCTTGAAAGTTATGTTGGGGCCCTGATCTCCGCTGTAATCCTGACAGCTTACATGTTCTACACCACAAAAGACACAGCACACCCCATCTCCCCGGAACTGGTAAGCAGTCTTATCGGTTATCCCCTTACTGTCGCGGCAATCGGATTGCTGTGCAGCACCGTCGGTATCATGTTCCTTATTATCAAAAAGATTTCAGATCATCCCCACCGGGAACTCAATATGGCTACCTGGTCTTCGGCAATCCTTACGATCATAGCTACAGGTATTTACACCTGGTTAACCTTCAGAAATGAAACAGTAACAAATGCCGGTTTTATTGCCGGACCTCTCTCCCCCTGGTTTGCCGCTGTTCTTGGAATCTGCAGCGGGGTACTGATTGGACAGCTTGCCGAATGGTACACAAGCTATGATTATAGCGCGACCCGGAAAATTGCTGAAGCTTCCAGTCAGGGACCAGCCTTAACTATCACTCAGGGGATGGCAACAGGCATGAAATCGGTATTCTTCCCTGTCGTCGTCCTCGGGATAGCAATCATTGGGGCGAATTACCTCGCGGGAATCTACGGCGTTGCCATGGCAGCTATCGGCATGCTGTCCTTCATCGCCGCAACCGTATCGGTGGATACTTACGGACCTATCGCCGATAACGCCGGAGGAATCGCCGAAATGTCCAGGCTGGACCCGGAAGTTCGGCAGATAACCGATACACTTGATTCTGTGGGCAACACAACCGCGGCCATCGGGAAGGGCTTCGCGATAGGTTCGGCAGCCCTTGCTGCCCTCTCTCTTTTTGCCTCATATCTTTATTCCCAGGCCAGCCCGGGGGAAACCGGGGGGTTCACATTGCTCCTGGATATGATCAATACCTATACCCTCGCCGGAGCTCTCATCGGAGCGGCGCTGCCCTATCTATTTTCCGGAATCCTCATTGACGCAGTGGCAAAAGCGGCACGGAAGATGGTCGAGGAGGTCAGAAGACAGTTCGAAGAAAATCCGAGAATCCTTACGGGTGAGGATAAGCCGGACTATAAACAGTGTATAGAGATCTCCTCCGCCGGAGCGTTGAAGGAGATGAAAGTTCCCGCCATTCTCGCTGTAGCTTCACCGATTGTGAGCGGTTTTCTCTTCGGCCCGGACTTTGTAGGGGGGCTGCTGATAGGAACAACCCTGTCGGGAATAATGCTTGCCCTATTTTCCGCGAATTCCGGAGGCGCCTGGGATAACGCGAAAAAGTACATTGAACAGGGGTATCATGGCGGAAAAGGATCGGGAGCCCACGCCGCCGGAATCATCGGTGATACTGTGGGAGACCCCTTAAAAGATACCGTAGGGCCCTCTCTCGATATTCTCATAAAGATCATGGCAGTTGTATCCCTGATTACCGCCAGTATCTTCAGCCAGTATAATTTTCTCGGGCTGTTTTATTGATTGAAGAGGGAAATAACAGATCCGAACCATCCGTGTATATTCGTAGTTCCAAACCTCCGCGAACTCCGAGAGAGATCTTTAGAAGAAAGAGGAGCATCTCGCAGAGGGAAGAATGGAGGATGTTTTTGGACCACAATCAAGCAATA
>JAGLYY010000199.1 GCA_023131935.1 Spirochaetales bacterium
TCAGAGTACCAGCCGGTTGTGCCAATTACTATTTTTTTGCCTGCGGAACAGACTGTTTCAGCATTTTGCAGTGCTGTTCGGGGAATCGAAAAGTCGATAACAACATCAACCTTTTCCAGTATTTCCTTCGAAAGGCTCTTTGCACTTGCTCCGGATGTCAGAGGATCTACCGTAGCGATAATCACATGTCCTCTTTGTTTTGCAGTTTTTTCTATTATTCTGCCCATTCTTCCATAACCGGAAATTATTATTTTCACAGAAACCAGCCCCCTGTTTACAGTTTGATATGATTAGTGTAAGATAATACACTAAATCATTTAGTATGTCCATATATAAACAAAAAGTTTTTATGTTAATACCGTGTTAGGAAGGACGTTTATGGAATCAATCAGCAGTATGGTAAAATATCTTCTAGAGAGTAAACCCTTTTTACTGGATGCATTGAGTAGAGGAATCCTGAGCCTTGGGAATCTTGCATCCGAGTTCAAACCTGATATCGAAAAATCACTAGGCAAGGATATAAAAGAAACTGCCATTGTAATGGCTCTCCGGCGTTATGGCGATGAGATTCGCGAGCATCAGGAATTATCAGTCGCTGCAGCTATTTCCGGCGAAATTCTGATGAAGACAAATATTTGCGATTTTAATGTGCAGAAATCTACAAACTTGCTTGGCAAGCTGAAAAACCTCTACGAAATGGTCAATATTGCGCGTGGAGATTTCTTAAATGTAATTATTGGAAATAATGAGGTAAGTATTTCAGTTAGTGAAAAATACTATTCTAACATAGAACTGTTCCTGTCCGATGAAAAGGTTTTTGACTATTCGAAGGGATTGGTGTCTTTGACGGTAATATTTGATGGTGATTTTCTTCATACACCAGGGATAGTTTCACAGGTTATGCATCGATTTGCATGGGAGAATATCAATATCTTTGAGATAGTTTCTACAATGACAGAGCTAACTTTTGTAATTGAAAACAGAAACTCCATTAAAGGCTATGAAGTACTTCAGAAGTATCTGGAATATATGAAGAATAGTTGAGGCAGCCCGGCAACCCTTAATTAAGAAAATAGTCCTTTCCAGAACTGAATATTGCCCTGGCTGTTTTTCTTACTTCTTCCTCACAATTTCCCGATACTAATAAGCATGAAAGCTTACCTTCCCCGGCTCCTCGCCACTTTTATTGTGTTTTTCTTCGTTGTCCCGGCAATATGCGCCGATGAAAAGGGCTATGCCTCCTGGTATGGGGGGAAGTTCCAGGGACGCACCACCGCAAGCGGTGAAATCTTCGACACAAACCTGCTTACAGCTGCTCATAAGACACTCCCCTTCGGCACCATCGTTCGGGTAACAAACCTGGAAAATAATCTTTCGGTTGAAGTAAAAATCAATGATCGGGGACCCTTTGTTGAGGGGAGAATCATCGACTTAAGCCATGCCGCCGCTAAGATAATTGAGATGCTCGGTATGGGGGTAGCCCCTGTATCGGTAGAGGTAGTCAGCGATCCCGCTGATATCGCTGCTGAAGACACGGCCGGGGAAATTCCTGATAAAAATAACGGACTGGTAATTATCCAGGTCGGCTCCTTTCAGAACCGTGGGAACGCTCAATCGGTCCTCAACCTGCTTAAGGATATTGGCGTACCCGCTGTTTTCGAAGAATCCGGGGAAGTGATCCGGGTGATTATTCCGGAGGTTGCCGAGAAAGATACCGAATGGTACCTCACTAAGCTTAAACATTTAGGTTTTTACGATAGCTTCATCCGGCATTTTATTCCACAGGAGGGGTAGAAGCAGGAAAAATCATCATCCCCTTTAAATAATACCCTCCATCATCTTCTATTTGAAAA
>JAGLYY010000002.1 GCA_023131935.1 Spirochaetales bacterium
ACCTTCACCGATGAGGGGATGAACCACATTGAAAAGCTGCTCCTTCACGCAAAAGCTATTGAAGGCTCCCTTTTTGTAGATGAAAATTTTGAATACATCCATTATTTCACCCAGGCCATGAAAGCCCATCTGCTTTTCCACCGTGACGTTGATTACATGCTACAGGATGAAAAAGTGGAAATCGTCGATGAGTTTACCGGTCGTGTTCTACATGGCCGGAGATACTCCGATGGTCTTCATCAGGCCATTGAGGCGAAGGAGGGAATCAAGGTTGCAAAGAGAAACAGGACCCTCGCCACCATCACTTTCCAGAACTTTTTCAGGATGTATGACAAAATTTCAGGCATGACCGGTACCGCGGATACGGAAGCCACGGAGTTCGCGAAAATCTACAACCTCGATGTTGTCGTTATTCCGACAAATCTGCCGGTGATTCGCTCCGATGAAAATGATGTCATCTACTTCACCGCGAAATTCAAATTTGACGCCATAGTAGAAGAAATTTCCAAGGTTCACTCGAAAGGTCAGCCCCTCCTCGTAGGTACGGTTTCCATCGAAAAATCGGAACTTCTGTCAAAACTCCTCACCGGTAAGGGCATCCGCCATGAAGTATTGAATGCTAAAAATCACCAGAGGGAAGCCCTTATCATCGCCGAAGCCGGAGCGAAAGGTTCGGTCACTATCGCGACAAATATGGCAGGCCGCGGTACTGATATCAAGCTTGGGGGGAATCCCGATTTCCGGGCCGGACGGAGAGCTGGTACAAATGTCTCTAAAGAGGAGTATGAAAAAGTCTATCATGAAGAATTCGAGAAGTGGATGAAGGACTACCAGGAGATACGAGATCTCGGGGGCCTCTATGTGCTGGCCACTGAACGTCATGAATCACGCCGAATCGACAATCAGCTTCGCGGGCGTTCAGGGAGACAGGGAGACCCCGGGAAATCCCGGTTTTTTATCTCTCTCGATGATGATCTTATGCGCCTTTTCGCCAATGAGTCTGTTCGAAACCTTATGGGAAAGGCCGGGATGAGTTCCGGGGAGCCCCTCTTTCATCCATGGATAAATAACGCCATAGAAAAAGCTCAGTCCAAGGTAGAGGAACGCAACTTTGAAATCAGAAAACACCTCCTCGAATATGATGATGTCCTCAACGAGCAGCGGAAGTTCATCTATGATCAGCGTGACGGCATTATTGATGATGAAAAGCTCTCTGATCGAATTCACACGGTGGCGGTTGAACTTGGAGAGGAGATATTCGAAAAGTATCCCTTTGGGTCCGATGCTACCGAAAGTTCAATGAAAAGCTTACTTGGCGAACTGAGATCCTCCTTTTTCTTCACACCCCATGATACGACGGCGGAGTTACAAACCCTGTCCCGGCAGGATTTTCAGAATACATTTATCGATTATCTGACCAGGGATCTGGAAGAAAAGAACACTCAAATCGGGAAACAGCAATTAGATGCGTTTATCAGGTATGAATACTTACGTGCCATTGACCAGAAGTGGCAGGACCACCTGGAAAACCTTGAAGCCCTCCGCGAAGCTGTATATCTCCGGTCTTACGCGCAGAAAAACCCCCTCCTGGAATATAAACTTGAGGGTTTTCAGATTTTTGATCGGCTTATCGAGGATATTCGCAAGACCGTAACCCAGAAGATTGTGCGGGTAAAGGTTCAGGAACCACAGACCAGAGGGTATCGGGCACCGAAAACGATCCAGGCCTCACACCAGGAGTATGGCCAGTTCGGGTCAGCACCAACATCCCGGCAGGGACAGGCCAACAGGCCTGAGAAAGCCCAGGTACGGCGTCAGGTTCCAAAAGTCGGACGAAATGAGCCCTGTCCCTGTGGAAGCGGAAAGAAGTACAAACATTGCTGCGGCAGGTAAGAAAGAGTTGTTTCCCCTTTCGGCAAATCGGAGGGAAGGTCATAAGCATACACCCGCAGCAGGGTAAAGAGCGCAAAGAGCGCCAGCAGAAAAAAAAGTAGCTTTCTCATCATCCTCCTCACTATAATTAAGGAAACCGGCAGCCGTTCACTGATACAGGAAATTGAGAGGATTTTCTGCATCACCATACCGGTAAATCGCGAAATGGAGGTGAGAGCCCGTGCTTCTCCCGGAGTTCCCCATGGCGGCGATCTTCTGTTGCTGGCTGACCCACTGTCCTACCCGCACGTTATAACTTAAAAGGTGGGCATAAAGGGTCTGATAACCGTTGGAGTGACGGATTACCACATACTTCCCATACCCCTTTGGATTGTCCCCAATACTGACAACCTTTCCAGCCTGGGACGCATATACAGGTGTTCCTACGGCGGCGGCAAGGTCTACTCCATAGTGCATGCGCCGCACACCGGTAAAAGGATCGATCCGATAGCCGAAACCGGATGTGAACCTGAAACGTTTGACCGGATAGAGAAAAAGGGTCCCCATTGCAAGCTTATAGGTATATGCGCTCATTTCTCCGCCGGGGATAATCAATTCCTGCCCGGGCTGAAGGATATCGGAAAGCATATCATTAGCGTCAAGGATCCTGGTAAAAGGGACATCATAGTGGTCGGCAATACCGTTCAGACTTTCCCCGGCAGCTACTTTATGAATCACCCCGTCGATATTGGGAATTACAAGCTTTGCTCCAATAGGTACACGACGTACATCTTTTATTTGGTTCCAGCTTATAAGGGTCTGATCAGACAGTCCGTAGCGGTCCGCGATTTCCGAAAGGGTATCTCCCGCTTCAACGGTGTAAGTGGATTTCTTAATAATAGCCAGTAACGAAGAATCCGGAATCTGGATATCACCCGATCCCTGGCCATAATACCCGGGTGTGCTGTATTCGAGGAGCAGGGAGTCAACAAGCGCCTCCTCCGGAACATCAAGGGCGGTAGACAGGAAAACAAGTTTACTGTGCTGGGAGAGTATAATGGAGATGACGATGAACACCGCCAGACCGACCCCCCCAAGGGCGATATACCCCCATTTCCTGTCCAGGGACTTAATATCATGGATCGTCTGTTTGATACTTCGAAAGAAGGCGCGTATATCCAGGGAAAACAGATGATTTAGCGAACTGAGAGTTTTCCCGGCTGATCTCTTCTTTGCTTTTTGAGCATTCCCCCCGGAGTTCTTTTTCCAAACCCGCTGCTTCATTTTATTTTTCCTGAGGGACAACCCTTTTGACAGAGGGAGAGACCCCATTCTTTTGCTGATACGCTGTTTGATAATCAAATTCATCATAACCTATCTTTGATATCGACAAGAATCGGTCTGCATATTACTATTTAGAGGTATCATATCATGAAAGAGCATTAACTGTCCTCTTTATTACCGATATATTATGAGATAGAATAGAAACCGGTAATCTGATTCACAGATGGATTTTCGGAGGGAGGATGAACAAGCTTGAAGAAAGGCTTCAGTGAAAAAAGAAACCTTAGGCGATTTTCCCTGTTCAGTATCTTTACCGCCTTCGTTATCCTTCTCATCCTGTGGAAATACTTTACCGTGATGATCCTGGAGCGTCCTGATAAAATACCCTTTGAAGAATCTGTCTATGCGGCTGAGAGGGGCCCAATCCTAGATCGGAACGGCAGGGTGCTCGCGATACAAACCCGCCTTTACACCGTCAGCGCGTGGATTCCAAACATTATTGACCGGAATGAGACCGCTTTACTTCTCGGCCGGATCCTTGATATTGATCCTGATAATCTTCTTGATGATTTTGATTCCAAACGGGGGTATATGTTTATTAAACGGAAAATCTCCCCGACGGAATCCGACAGGATCCAGCAGCACCTTGATGAGGGAAAACTTAAAGGGATAAGTCTTGAACCTGAGTATGGACGAAGCTACCCGGAGAAAGCAATCGGGTCTCATCTCCTCGGGTATGTCGGCACCGATAATACCGGTTTAAACGGCATTGAATATACCTTCGATGATGTTCTCGCCCCGAAAAGCACATCAAAAGAATCTTACGGTAATCAGATTTACCTGACCATTGATTTGAATATCCAATATATGGCTGAAAAACTGGCAAGGGAGGCTTTTGAAACCTACAACCCGGACTCGGTAATGATTCTCGCCATGGATTCAAGAAACGGGAATATGCTCGCATGGGTTTCTATCCCTGAATTTGATCCAAACACCTTTTACTCTTTTTCAGAGTCTGAGAGGATGAACAGACCCCTCTCTATGGCATATGAACCAGGCTCTGTATTCAAGATTTTTTCTCTTGCTTCCCTCCTGGAAACAGGCAGTGTGACGGAAGAAAGTTCTTTCTTCTGTGACGGAGCTTATGAGCACCCCTCCTTCCCTGAATCTATCAATTGCCTGGGAGTACACCACTGGGTAAATCCGAGACTTATTATCAAATACTCCTGTAATTCCGGAGCCGCGGCCGCTTCGGAATCGATTTCCAACCAGGGGATGTATGACATGCTCAAATCCTTTGGTTTCGGAACTCAGACCCAGCTTCCGATACCCGGCGAGAGCTCCGGACTGTTCCGTTCCCCCGACAGGTGGTCTGCCCGGTCAAAACCTACCATTTCAATCGGCCAGGAGATCTCAGTTTCTGCTATACAGATGGTAACCGCTGCCACCGCCCTCGCAAACAAGGGCCAGCTCCTTAAACCTCACATCATAGACAGGGTTATCACTCAGGAAGGAAAAATCATCAAAGAATACGAAAGAGAAGCCCTTCGGGAAGTGTTATCCCCAAGGGTAGCGTCATCAATTCTTGAAATGATGACTGCGTCGGTGGAAACCGGGGGAACAGCTCACCGCGCAAAGATCGAAGGGATACGAATGTCAGCAAAAACAGGGACAGCCCAGATCATCGATCCCGCCACTAATTCCTATTCCCACGATGCTTTCCTTGCCTCCTGTCTCAGTATCTTCCCCACTGATAACCCTCAGATCATACTCTATGTTGTGATTGAACACCCAAGGGGGGAAGAGATCTATGGAGGCAGAATCGCGGCACCGATAGTAAAAGACCTCGGAGAGCAAATTATCACCTACTTAGGCATCCCCACGGAAAACGAAAGAGTCCTGGAACACTCAGGGAAGATTTTCATCACAAAAAAACAGCCCCTCAGATTGGGGGAGATACTCCCTGATTTCACCGGAATGCCGAAACGGGACCTTCTTCCTCTTTTTCAGGACCCGAGAATACACCTCTCAATAACCGGTGAAGGCTGGGTAATAAGACAAAACCCTGGTCCGGGAACGAAGATAACTGAAGGAATGACAATTGAACTGGAGCTTGAATGAGTTTCTTCGATGAAAATGTTAAGGTAATTTCCAGGCGTCATCAGCGATTCCAGGATGAGGTCGTCGAACAATTTTCCCCATCCGGTGAACTCGAGATTCTCGACACCCCCGCGGGAAACCCGACCGCCCGGCTTGACGGAGTCTACCTTTATTCCCGATACAACCCAAAAAGGGAAGCGGAAAGAACGATCCAAAAGGGATTCGATGGGAAGGGCGGATGTTTTGTCATTTTCGGATTTGGATTGGGCTATCACCCCCAGTGCATTCTGGAACAGATTCCTGACTGCCAGGTTATCATTGTTGAACCTGATATTCCCCTCTTCCTTGAATCTCTTAAAAGCAGAGATCTGAAGGAACTCCTTATTTCCGACCGGGTCCATCTTGTCCTCAGTAATTCACCGGAATCGGTATTGAACCTTGTTAAAAGGTTTCCGGAGCTTCCGGTAAAAATTTTCCGCCTGAGGGGGGTTCTTGAGAGAAACAGGGATTATTTCAGTTCCCTGGATACCACCCTCGAGACTTTTTTAAAACAACGGCAGGTTAACGATAATACCCTGAAACGGTTCGGTAAATTGTGGATCAGGAACTTAATGGCGAATGTTCCCACCCTGGCACGATCTCCGGGAATCAGCTCGCTTAAGGGCATCGCGGAGGGGTTACCCGCCCTTCTTCTTGCCGCGGGGCCATCCCTCGACAGGACCCTGCCCTGCCTGCGTGATCTGCGGGACCGCTTTCTCATTATTGCTGTCGATACAAGTCTCAGGGCATCCCTAAGGGCTGGGGTGGAGCCTGATTTTGTACTGGTAATTGATCCGCAATACTGGAACACCCGGCATCTCGATGGTACAAAGTTACAGAAAACGATCCTGATTTCAGAATCTTCCACCCATCCCCGTACATTCCGGATCGTCAAAGGTAAAACCTTTTTCTGTCAATCCATTTTCCCCCTTGGTACATATCTTGAAAAACATACAAACATTACCGGGAAATTGGGTGCCGGGGGATCGGTTGCCACAAGCGCCTGGGATTTTGCCCGTTTCCTCGGGTGCTCCCGGGTCTTCGCGGCAGGTCTTGATCTCGGATTTCCGGAATTGAAAACACACTTCCACGGCGCCTGGTTTGAAGAACTGAGCCATATCAAGAGTACCCGGTTGTCCCCTGCCGAATCGGACAGTTTTCACGCCCTCCGGGACGCAGGGCCTTTTCCCGTTGCGAACAACAGCGGTGGTCAGACATTTACCGATAACAGGTTGATTATCTATAAATGGTGGTTCGAGAATCAGATCAACAGAAATCCCGCTGAAGAATATTACAATGTTTCCCCCGAAGGAATAAAAATTGAAGGGATGACGCTCCGGGAGCTGGATGAACTTTTAACCTTCCCCTATGTCCGGGACAGGATAAATAAACTCATGGATAGAGCATTTACTATCCCCGATCCCGATAATTACCCTTACATTCTCTCCGCCCTCAAGAATCTGAAAGAGCAGCTGGAAGCTTTATCTCATGCCGCAAGAAAGGGAATTCACCATACTGAATTTCTGCGGAAACTCCTCACAACAGGAAAGCCAATTGGGCATGTATTGGAGCATCTCGATTCAATTGACAGGCAAATCCTTCAATCGGTATCAAAAGATATCGCCGCTTTTCTCCTCCAGCCTCTGATCCGGGAAATAATGGAAAGCGCTGAAGGATCAGATCCTCTGGCGATATTAGATACCTCAGACAGAATTTACCGGGAACTTCTCGATGTATGCGAATACCATCTCCTCCATATTAAGGTTCCTTTTGATTATTCCGATATATAGTACAGGCGGACTTGAACACTATTGTTCGTCTGTAAAACGGTATGCGTAAGACGTCCAGGCATACCGTTTTTTATTTATATTGCTTCACAGTAAAGATTTTATTTTCACACTACAGCATTCCGAAAACCATCGCGAACTGCTTCAAATACCGTAACAATATTGGACTTGAAGTTGCAGTAGTAACCCATAATGTTTACCGTAGGGAACGGTTTAAAACCGTTCCCTACGGTATCAACACGGTTCCCTACGGTATCAACACGGTTCCCTACGTCATCAACACCATTCCCCATATAACTATATATGTTGATAATTTGTACAATTCCATGTAAATGATCGGGCATGATTATACATGTATCCAATAAACAATTATGATAATTGTTTGTTAAATCGTTCCAGCAATATTTCACAATTTCACCATATTTGTTTAATTTCATTTCGTTATTTTCAATGTTTCCAAAAATATTCTGACCTCTTACAACAGGCTGTACGCAGATCGTCACATAATAATAACCTTTGCTTGAATAATCATTATTTTTCTGCCTGTTCATTTTCCGCCCCTTTTTCATTCAATCCATACAATCTAGGAACTTAGCACGACAGCGAACTTTTTTTTATGAAGATAATTTAGTGCATAAAACCAAGATTTCTGTGTAATTAATACTGAATTTCAAGTAAATTAGATGATAATTTTAAACGAATTTAATTGAAATTAGGAAAGGTTCGCTGTAGTGCCAGGCATACCGTTTTTTATTTTTTCTACCGCGACAGGATTGCTCCATGGAGATACCGGAACTCCGCTTCCCTTCCCGCGATCCGGACACGGTAAAGATGGGGAGTCACTTCCTCGAGCATGGTGAACTGACTCTCTGGTATCTCCTGTTCGAAGAGAAGTTCATCCAGAAGGAGAATTCCGGTATTCCCCCGGTACGATATTTTCAGAAAGTAGTTCTGCGAGGGATATTCGCCCCCGTGAATAATCCGCCCTCTGACAGAATAAACCGGTAACCCCGCGTAAAGAAAACCCCGGTCTGTTGAATACTGATCTTTCTCGATCTTCCCCGATTCGAGGATGTACTTGTCCTCAATGGCGATGGTATCATTACCGCTGCGGCCTAGCATGATCACTTTCATGTTCACCTTCCGGGGAATGGTTATTTCAAAAGTTGTTGATTTGCCGGGAATGGAATCGAGTTTTATCGTGGCCCCCGGTATCTCTTTAATCAAATCTGCCACGAGATCCAATCCAACTCCTCTGCCGGACAAATCAGTAACGTTATCTGAAAGGCTGAAACCCGGCACAGCAAGTATATCGAACATTGGAAGATTCTCATCAAGCCCTTCGAGGGCGGCAGCCTGTCGAACAACATTTTCGTTTATTCCCGCTCCATCATCGATGAGGGAAATATGGAGGTCCCCTTCCCTGGTTTCTACCTGCAGAATCAGAATTCCCTGCTCCGCTTTTCCAGCCTGTTTTCTTTTCTCGGGTGACTCAATGCCGTGGTCCATGGCATTACGGACGAGGTGGGTAAGGATCTCCATGAGCGATTGCAGTATTCTCCGCTCAACTCTGCTTTCATCGGAGATTATCTTTATACCGGCAGGTTTTTTCAGCTTCCCGGAGAGGTCACGGACCAGCCGTTTCAGACGATGGAATTCGCTGGAAATGCCGGCCAACCGCATCGCCTTCAGGATTCCGGACATCCCATCAAGATAGGGGATGATCTCTTTAAGAAGGGTCCCGGATTCATCACCATGCCAGCCGGAAAGTCGTATCTTCAATTCCTCTACCAGCCCATGAAGTTCCTCCAGACGGGATGCATCAATTCTCACACTTCTATCTTCCGGTAATGCTGCAGGGACCTCCGCTTCCACCCCGGTAATCCCTTCAGAATCCAGATAATGATTAATTTCCATAGGAGTGAGAGTGACCCGTTCAACCTGGTCTACGTTCAGGGCTTTACGAATCTTTTCTTCAGATTGATCTCCGGTAAAAAGTACCTGGAAATGCCGAAATTTTTCATCATCACCTTTATCACTGAAGGAGGGGGTCACTCTGATCACGTTTACCAGTAATTCCAGGTTATTAATAATCAGGAATGCCTTGGGATATTTCAAAGGGGTAGACCTTTCCAGATCAACAGTAAGATGAAAGAGAGTTTCCTCCCGGTTAAATGCTTCCTGGAGGATTGCCTTTTCGAAATCGCTAAAAATAAATGAACTCCCGGCAGAGGATGCCTTTGGTGCCTCCGGCTCCTCCGCAATCCGGACTGCCGTTTCTGTGTCAGATCCACCGCTTTCCGGTAACTTGTGGATTTGTTCCTGAATTCTATCCAGACCGGAGAATAAACTGTTCAGCACGCTGGTTCCGGCGGTTGCGTTATCCCGACGCACATCTTCTAGGAGGGATTCAAGTTTATGGGCCTCCTCTGCTATCTCTTCGTAATGGAGATACGCGGCTTCAGATTTCAGGGAATGGATGTGCCTGAAAATCTGATTTACAAGGCTCCGGTTATCGGGATTTTCCTCAAGGCGAAAAAGAAGATCCGTCAGGTTTTCAGTAAATACAGCAGCATCCTCAAGAAAATGTTCCTGTAAATTGGTTGTATTCATACTGAAATCAACCTCCTTTGCTTTCATTTATACTGATAATGAGCTCAACTTCCCCCAGGGTCATTCCAATATTCTGAGCAATAATACGCGGCTCTACCCCTTGATGATGAAGTTGAATAACCTGCTCTTTAGGCGTTTTTTTTATATCCTGCTGCACCTCACCCTCTATCTTCTCCGCCTTCTTTTCTTTCCGCCGGTCTTCTTGCGGGAGTTCTATTTCCGGAAGGGGGATAGCCCTGGGTTTCAGGTTCTCATAGGTATCTTTCCGTTTTCTAAACTCTCTCTGAAGCAATACAAGCCGTTTATCCGCTTCTCCAATGCCTTCGGTGAGTTCTGAGATTTTTCCCTCAATAATTCCGATATTCCGATCGGTAGTGCTATTCAGCTCAACTATCATTTGACTGATCTCTTTTCGGATATCTTCAAGCAGCTTCTCCGACTGATTCCTGGTATCAGTTTTCCTGATAAGAAGGATATAAAACAGAGCAAGAATAAGAGCGTTAAAGGCTGCAAGATACCAGATTCCAGTCATAAAGAAGAGGCACTATCCTGAAATATCGATGTGGGTACCAAGATCAGGGTCCTGAAAGACCTTTTTCTTCTTTTCCTCCCGGTGTTCCCCGCCTTTGGGTTCCTGCTGCTTCCGTTCTTTGTGTTTCTCATCATCCCGTACCTTTGCTACCTCATCCTCTACCTGTTTTGTCTGATTAACACTCTCGTCCTTATGGTGAGTCTCTTTTACCAGCTCCCCCCCCTGAATACTCTGACTCAACATAGCTGCCTCTTTTTGATGGGCAACATCCTTCCCTACTTGATTCAGCTGGGAAAAAAGAATCTGTAAATCAATAGGTTGAATAGGCATTACTGTTTCGGGGTAAAATCCCCCTCCAATTCTTCAAACTTGGTCATCTTCACCATACTCAGTTCATTGATGAAAGTGACAGCTTTAAATTCGTTGCGTACCTCAAGGGCAGCTTCTTTAATTGATATCTTGACGCCGGGAAAAACTTTCCCGGAGGCGGAAATCTTTCCTATTGTCCTGAGGGATGAAAGGTACTGTTGGAGCTTCTCAATCTCTTCAAGGAGTTCCTCTTTCCGCACTGACAACTCGCTGTGTTTCTCGGTAAGAGCAACGAGATAAGCGGCTTTGTCCTCGGGAAGCTTTTTCTTCTCCCTCTGTATATTCTGCAGGGTCCTTATATTGAGGATTATCTCTTCGATCTCTTTATCAATAACGTCTGTTGTCTCTTCCATTTCCGCAAGCCTGCTTTTACTCGCGGGATCGTATCCAACCTCAAGAATTGTCTCCGATCCGGCGACAGATCCAAGGGTCTTTGCATGAATATGTTCCACTGCCCGGAGCTTCCCTCCCACAATGGTTGCTCGTTTGCCCTGACAAATGATCATTTTATTCGCGTTAACCTGGCTGTTAATAATCCCCTCACTGGCTACGACATACTCAGAGGCTTCAATTCGGGCGTTCTCGATAAACTTTGCCCAGACACTACGTCCTGAATGAACGTCTCCGCCACCCTTCCCGGTAATCCCCTGGTGAACGATAATATCCCCTTCAGCATCGAGTTCGCATTTTCCGACGTTCCCCATAACTTCGATATTGCCTGCAGCTTTAACTTTAAAGCCATCATCAACGGAACCTTTTACCAGTACGGTACCAAGGAAAACTACGTTCCCTCCGCTGTGCAGGTCCACATCGCCCTCCACAACATAAATAGGCTCAACGTTTATCTTTTCCGCTGCAAGGATAACCTGGCCGTTAATACCAGCAATAACCGTCATTCCATCTTCGCTTAACCGGCAGTTCTTGCCAACGTTCAATTTGACATCTTTGCCCGATTTTGCCGGAAGCAGTTTCCCGGTTACTGTCCTTCCTGTTGTTCCCTCTTCGTACGGTACTTTCTTGGCAAGCGCCTGTCCTTCCACAACATTCTGTACGAGGTTCATCTCTTTAAAATCGACTCGTCCATTTTTCTCTTTCAATTTTATCTTGGACCTGTCGATTTCAAAATTGTAAATGATTTTCGCGTCCTTTCCATTCTCCGGTTTGGTACCTTCCGCGACAAGGATCGGCTTTCCATGTTCCGGGTGGTCTAAAAACTCATCTATTGCTTCCTCTTTTACACCATGGACAATACTGTTGTTTTTCATAAAACCAAGGATTTGTTCTTTCCCAAGATCTGCCCCTCCGGGACCCGGAGGGCTTACGATTACATAAGCCTTCATTTCGAAATCGGTAATATCGACAGTCAGGATTGAATCGTTCGCCGGATTGTATAAAAACTCCCCAACTTTGACGAACGTTGCCTCTGCCCTTTTTACTACCCTGGAGATAAGAGCATGATCGTACTGCCGGACAGTTCTGTTATGGAGGTTTTCAATGACGATCTTATCGTTAATCTTCCGCCCTTTTCCTATTGGCGGCGTTACCTTAAGCCATGCTCCGTCAGCATAAAGGCGGATAATCGCTTCTCCATCAGCATCTGCCGGTTTGGACATGCCTGCACCTTCAGCCCCGAAGGAAAATTCAAAGTCCTCGGGAGCGAGAATTTTTTCTTCTTCTTTTTTTACCTCATAAGCAATGAGGATGCAGTCTTTTTTACCTACACCAAAGGTTCCCCTGCTTCCCTTATCGAGAACCTCATATTCAATCTGCTTCAGGGGGATATTCAGCTCAATGGATGCCTGTAACAGAGCTTCCTCGAGGGTAGGACCGGTTACCTGGACCGACCGCCTTTTCCGGTCCCCTTCCGCTTGTTTTCGCATATATACACGCAGATGTTCAAGCTCAACCACAACTTTTGCCCCTCTATAGGCTTACATTATCCCCTTCTTAATATTCGTCAGTTTCGCACGAAGTCTCATGATTGCTTTTGTGTGAAGCTGGGAAATCCTTGATTCAGTAACATCCAGAACTTTTCCGATTTCTTTTAAAGTAAGGTCTTCATAGTAATATAAGACAAGGACCTTTTTTTCCTTTTCAGGGAGTTCAGTTATCGCCTGGACGATGACCCTCTTTATTTCGTCCTTTTCTACGATGATATCGGGATTCAGGCTCTGGGGTGATTCAATACTTTCTACTATAGAAACCCGATCATTATCTTCACCGGTGTACCATACGTCGTTGAGAGAGAGGATGGAGGTGCCGCTGACTTTAAGCATCACTTTCTGAAATTCCGCTATAGTGAGACCAAGTTCTTTTGATATCTCCAGGTCTGACGCGGATCTTCCCAGAGAACTTTCGAGCCGGTGTACCGCATCTTCAATTTCTCTTGATTTCTGGCGGACCGATCGGGGGACCCAATCGATAGAACGAAGTTCATCGAAGATTGCCCCTCTGATTCTGGTTACCGCGTAGGTCTTAAATTTAACATGTTTATCAGGATCGAATTTACTGATAGCATCAAATAAACCAAAGACGCCAAACCCTACGAGGTCATCAAATTCTACGTTATGCGGCATTCCCATAGCGACCTTGCCCGCGACATACTTTACAAGAGGCGCATACTGTTTCACAAAGATATCCCGGATTCGGGGGTCCTTTGTATTCTTGTAGAGAGCCCAAAGTTCTTCCTCGGTTTTTCCTTCAAATGGTTTCGCTCTCATACATCATCCTTCCTGATCTTTTTTCATTACCGTTTTCACAGCCTGAACTATATCATCGGTGCTGTGGGCTTTACCGAGAATGTTCACACTCTGGACCCCCTCATGGCTTATCCCTTCACCGCCTGATACCGAAGTAACGTTCTCGAAGGAATCGGAAAAGTTTTCAAGGTCCGGCAGTACATCCACAGCTTCCCCGTTTCCCATGGATGTTACCGCAGGATGCTGCTCAGTAACTTCCTCGACCATGGCAGCAGGGACCTCCCCGACCGGAGTTGATTGGGGCTCTTCCTGGTCATCAACCTGTAACAGGGTCTCAACCCCACCCTCTTCTTCCACAGATTCCAACTGGGAAATCTGGGAAGACTGATCTTTTGCCATAGCGGGAAAGGGTTCTTCCCCTTCGATTGTTATGTCAACCGTTGGTTCTGCTGCAGGTGTTTCCGTAACCTCGCTTCCCGGGGCGGTAACCAGTTCGGGAAGAAAAGATTGTATTACTATCCAGGCACCTTGCGTAAGAATGGCAAAAACCCCTCCCCAGAGTAAAGCCCTTCCAAAGAGAACGCCTAATCCAACCCCCGCAATTATTCCGGTGAGGGCGGAAAGGAGAAACGCTGCTGCCCCGCTTATAGCAACAACTCTCCAATCAATAGTTAGTTTCATTCAAATGCCCCCATTTAACAAGGTACGGGAAATCCCAACAGCCGTCAAGCTACCTCTTCTTCCCCATCAATCGTCTCAGGAAACCGCTGATTCCTGTTCCTTCATTATACTCCATCTTTTCAAGCCTGCTCACGATGTGTTTTACACATATAGAAGCTTTACCATTTGGATCGAGGATGAGAAAGGGTTTTTGTTTTAATACAGCGTTGGAGACTGAAGGGTCGTCGTAGACATAACCCAGATAATCAACTTTTATATTCAGAAACTGACCCGCAATGTTAATGACACGTTCCGCGACCCTTTTTGCCTCAGTAACGCTTTTTACCCTGTTTACCACAAGCTTGAGATTCAAATGCATGTTATCAATTTCCGTCGCGATAATCTTGATAATTCCATAGGCGTCGGTTATTGCCGTTGGTTCCGGAGTGGTAACGATGACTGCGTCATCAGCAGCCTCTACAAAGGCAAGGACATTTTGGGATACGCCAGCGCTCGTATCGATGATAATCACCTCTGCCGAGCTTAGTTCCTGAAGTTCGTCGATAAAATTATTCCGCTCATCGTCAGATAGATTGGCAATCTTCGAGAAACCTGAAGCCCCCGCGACTATCCGGATCCCGTAATTGGTATCCTGAATGATGTCCCGCATGCTCCGTTGTTTCCTGATCAAATGATAAAGATTGTATTTCGGTATGATCCCAAGAACAACGTTTACATTGGCAAGACCTAAATCGGCGTCCATAACGATCACCTTCTTACCAAGCTGGGCATAGGCAAGGGCAATGTTGATTGCTACGTTTGTTTTTCCGACCCCGCCTTTACCACTTGCCACCGCAATGATCCTGGTATTGGTATTCATTGAGGTTTGTTTTTTCTGCATTATTTCACGCAATTGTTCTGCCTGATCAGTCATCACTATCTCCATTTCATTGGGACACGTTCGTTCGCCGGGAATCCGCCTGCCGCGGTTACTACCGGATCAGGAAACCGTTTCTGAAGCCGCGCCCTGTTTATGTGAATACCTTCAAGAGTCATGAGAAGACGCATTACCGAAGCTTTCTCAATATCCTGAGGCACGACCTGGCCATCGGTATAATAGGCAAGGGGTTTACCTTTTTCATTTAACACACTAATGATATTCCCTACCCGCATCGTTTCATCGAGTTTTGTCAGTACTACCGCGTTATAACTAAAAGGCTCAAACTGCTGCATAATCTCCTGGATATCGGATACCTTGGTACAAACACTCATTGTAAGGTACACTTCAGTCTGGGTACCGCAAGCATCAAGGAGTTCCCGCATCTCCGCCAATTTAACATAATCCTTCGGACTTTTCCCTATAGTATCAATGAGAATGATATCGGCATCCTGGTAGAGAGCCATTTTCTGCTGCAGATCCTGATAGGTTTCCACGTAGGAAACAGGGATCCCCATGATTTCTCCATAAGTTTCAATTTGTTTTTTAGCCCCGATCCGATAGTTATCTATCGTAAGCATACGAACCTGTTTGGGAGGCATACCGTTGCCCCCAAGTCCGAAAACCGCCGCGAGCTTCGCGATGGTTGTCGTTTTCCCAACACCCGTAGGACCAACCAGAATGATGATTCTTGGATGGCTTTTCTGTTCATCCCGGTAAATTGAGATCGACTCACCGATCCATTCTGCTACCACATCCTGGACTACCCGGAAGTCTTCGAGATCATCCAGAGAAAGGTCCCGTTTTAATCGTTCAACTATTCTTTTTACAAAGGTATAGGAAAAATCATTTTCTACGAGGATCTGCTCTATTTTCTCAATGGATGGATGAAGTTCCGGATGACCGGTCGCTTCATCGTCCAACTTATTTTTGATACTTTTAATCTCTTCAAGGACCTTCTGAAGGGTCTGTTCACCTTTTACCGATTCAAGAATTTTCCGCTTTTCCGTTTCAATATCAAGCTTTCTAATCTTTCCCGGATCCTGGGAAATGTAACCGGTTATTTCTATCCCTTCACGGGAAAACATACCGAGAAATCCCCCATAGCGGATCGTCCTGTGTGTGAGGATTTTTGCCCTTTCCCCATATTTTAACCTTATCCGGTTAATTACTTCGCTTTGTGATGGTCCCTGCTCAGTAAAATACTGCATACTTTTCCTATCCTTCCAGTCGTATTTCCCCGAGGGATTCAACAGTAACATCCGCGATCACCTCCGGTACCGATAGTACCACGAGATCAGGGAACTCCCGTCCTGCGCTCTGTTTTACCAGGGGTCTTGCTGCCTCCGAACACCAGATAATCGGGAAGAACCCCTGTTCCTGAATAACCCGGATACTGTTTGCCAGGACGTTCATCCAGGAACGATGTATTTCCGGCTCTAATGCCGCCGCTGGTCCTCCGGCAGTATCCACTCTGGAGTCAACAAGAACCTGCTCCAGGGATGGTTCAATAGTCAATACTTTCAGGACCTTTTTCTCATCGGCATACTGCAAACAGATCTGCCGGCCCAGGGCCTGGCGGGTTTTCTCTACCAGGAACCCGATATCTTTGGACACACCGCCATAATCCGCGGCGGTTTCAAAAATCGCCACAATATTCCTGATAGAAACCTGTTCGCGGAGCAAGCCTTGAAGGATTTTCTGGATCTCTCCAAGTGAGAGCACCTTCTGAACCTCATCCACCACAGCCGGATAATCGGACCGGAGGGTTTCCAGAATAGATTGGACCTCCTGACGGCCAAGGATCTCGGAGGCGTGATGTTTGATGATCTCCGTCAAATGGGTCGCAATTATTGATGGGCTATCAACAACAGTGTATCCGGCCCTTTCAGCCTGGTCCCGGTTTTCCTCAGTTACCCAGAGTGCCGGCAAACCGAAGGCCGGGTCGGTGGTTGGCTCCCCCGGGACCTCCTGCTCGATACCACCCGGGTTAATACAGAGGTAATGACCTATCCGGATAACCCCGCGGCCTACCTCCACCCCTTTTATTTTCAGGCAGTATTCCGAAGGTTCCAGACGCATATTATCGATGATCCGGATTCGGGGAACGACAAGGCCAAGCTCAAGAGCAGCCTCCCTCCGGATCCGTGTAATCCTGTCCAGGAGCTCCGCCCCCTGGTCCTTATCAACCAGGGGAATGAGACCATACCCAAGTTCCAGGGAGATGGGATCCAGGGGCACCACAGGGGAGATTTCAGCGGGAACTTCCCCGGCAATCTCCTGGGCCGCCGCTGCTTCAGCCTTCTTCGTTTCTGCCACCTCTTTCTTTGAAAGACGCCATCCGACATATCCGATAAGCAGTGCCATGGGGATGAGCACATACCAGGGGAAACCCGGAAGCACCGCGAGGATAAGAAGGAAGACAGCGGCGATCCAGTATATCCGCCCCTGCCGGGAAAACTGGATTGCGACATCATGTCCAAAGGTCCCGTCGGAAACTGCCCTCGTAACGATAAGACCGGTAGCTGTGGAAATCAGGAGAGCGGGGAACTGGGTAACGAGCCCATCCCCTATCGCGAGGGAAACATAGGTTGAGATTGCTAAATTAACGGACTCTTGATGAATAGTAGTACCAACAATCATACCGCCAAGAATATTAATCAGAGTAATGAGAATACCAACCTTCACATTACCCGAAACAAACTTCGAAGCACCATCCATGGCCCCGTAGAAATCAACTTCGCGCTGAAGATCATTCTTCTGGCGTGCAGCCTCCTCCTCTGTGAGACTTCCGGAGTTATAGGCGGCTTCGATAGCCATCTGCTTGCCAGGGAGCGCGTCG
Source organism: Spirochaetales bacterium (assembly GCA_023131935.1). Classification (GTDB taxonomy): domain Bacteria; phylum Spirochaetota; class Spirochaetia; order JAGLYY01; family JAGLYY01; genus JAGLYY01. The sequence continues at coordinate 17,735 of JAGLYY010000002.1, forward strand.
AGGGTGAATCTTGCCGCGACCTCGGCAACCCTGGTTGCACCTTTGGTGATAACGATAAACTGAACAGAAATAAGGATTAAAAAGATGATGAATCCGATAACAAGACCTTCGGGACCGCCTACTCCAACAACAAAGGTAGAAAAAGCACGGATAATCTTACCCTGGAAAAGGGACCCCTGGGCAAGAATAAGCCTGGTAGAAGAGACGTTCAGAGCCAGGCCGAATACCGTGGCAACGAGTAACAAAGTTGGAAAAACTGAAAACTCCAGAGCTCTTTTGGTGTAGAGCACAATCAGAATAACCACCAGGCTCATGACAAGATTCAAAGTCATGAGTATGTCCAGCAGGACTGTCGGAAGAGGAATGATGAGCATTCCAGTTACAACTATTACACCTGCCGCGACAAAAAGATCACTTCTCCCCTGAAGCAAGGACTTTGAAATGGTATTCCTCACATCAGCCATAACGGCACCTTCCAGGTTTATTTTTCATTACATTCCTCATGAGACCGCCTCCGCTGTGCGTCCAGTCATCCGGTACACCTCCGTAAGAACCAGGGCCATGACTTCATAATATTTTTCCGGTATTTCATCACCAATCTCCACTTCCGAGTAGAGGGCCCTGGCAAGTGGTTTATTTTCAATAATCGTGATATCATTTTCCCGGGCTATTTCTTTTATTCTCCTGGCAAGATGATCCTGTCCCTTCGCGACGACCCTTGGGGCTGTCATTACCTGCCGCTTCCATTCCATGGCAACCGCAAAGTGGGTCGGGTTGGTTATTACCACATCGGCTTCAGGAACTCTCTGGATCATATTCCGCGCGAGAATGTCTCTCATCCGCTCTCTTAGTCTGCTTTTTATTAGCGGGTCCCCTTCATGCATCTTCCTTTCTTCCTTGACTTCTTGCTTTGACATTTTCAAGGTTTCCTTGTGCTTTCTCCTCTGAAATATGTAATCAGGAATCGAGAGAGCAAGAAGCAACAGAGCTGTCTCAAGCATAATCCTGAAAGCGACTGTGGCGATTGTACTAAAAGCCACCCTGAAGGGAGCAGTACTGAAAGCAGTAATTTTCGGAAGCTCCATCCGTATATTTAAATAGGCAAGGACAAATACTATTGCTACCTTGCCAATAGATTTAAAAAGGTTAAAAGCGGATTCTGAAGAGGCAAAGGCCCGTTTAAAAAATTTGCCGAACTTTGGTACGATTTTATTCATATCCGGAGTGATCGGTTTCGTTGTAAAGAGGAACCCGACCTGAAGGACATTGCCCAAAAAGGCGGCGAGAAATGCGACAAGGGCCACAGGTAAACAGAGCTTTAGAATATATGAAATAAAAACCGATCCTAATTGATTCAATGAACCGGTATCTACCTCGGCAGAAACGGTGAAATAGTAAAAGAGCATCTCCAGCATATTGTGAAACATGTATGACCCAAGGGCACCCAGGGTTATGATTCCGAAAAGGAGTACGAGGGAGGAGGTCAGCTCCTGGGATTTCGCGACCTTGCCCTCTTCACGGGATTTACGGATTTTCTGCTCTGTCGGTTCTTCAGTCCGCCCCTCATCCTCCGCCGCGAACCACTGGAGACCCATAGGGAACTTTTGTGTTTCTTCCCACCAGGGAATTCCAACGATCCTCTTTAAAACTTGTTGTTTTTCCACGGGAGTCAGGATCACTCTGCCCCTCCCATCCTGCTGATTATTCTGGTTAGCTCGTAAAAACTCCCATCGATGATCCTCTGGAATGTTTCCATCAGATAGGGGATAAGAACGACCAGGAGGAGAAACGCGACAATAATGGCAATCGGGAAACCGAGCATCAACAGGTTCATTTGAGGAGCAGCTTTTGCAAGCAGTCCGACAGAAACTGAAACCAGGAAAAGAGTTCCAAGAATGGGAAACGCAATTATTAATGCCTGTTCAAAAAGCCCTCCCATACTATGGAGGAACAATTTGAAAAGGTAGTCCCTTCCAATAGCAAAATCTACGGCCCGTACGGTTTCGAAGGAGCGGAGGAGTCCACTTAAAAATATCTTCTGAAACCCTCCGGAGGTCACAAAAACAAGCATGGCTATAATATTTAAAAATTGTCCCATCAGGGGAATCTGTACCTGGGCAAGAGGATCATAAACTTGAGAAGCGCCAAATCCCATCTGCAGGGAGAAAAACTGTCCCGAAAGGAGAAAGGCTGAATAAATTATTGAGAGAAAGAACCCCATAAGTAACCCCAAGAATGCTTCCCCTACAATCAGAAGGGCGTAGGAGAGACCGTCACCGGGAAGGGGATAATCCAGGGTCCAGGGCAGTATTAATACGGCGGTCATAAGAGAGAGCGCGATTCGGGCAATCCTGGGTACGGCAGATGAAGAGAGCAGTGGTGCTACCGAAAGCATCCCGTAAATACGGGCAAAAACGAGGAGAAAAATCTGGGCATGCAGGACTACTACTCCAAAGATCATCTTACCTATCTCACCATATCAGGGATACGGGACATGATTGCCAGGGTGAACTCCCGCATAGAGGTCATGATCCAGGGACCGAAGAGAGCTACTGCAAGGAGAATCGCCGCGATTTTCGGAACGAAAGTAAGTGTCTGTTCCTGGATCGATGTTGTGGCCTGGAGAATAGAGACAATAAGCCCCACCCCCAACCCGACAAGGAGCATTGGGGCTGCCATGGTGAGGACCTGGAAAACCCCGCTTCGTATGATACTCACCGCAAATCCAATTGACATTCTTTAATACCCCCTTAAATAAAAACCTATAGAAAGCCTATAGAAAACTAGCCACCACCTGTTGCGTTATCAGATACCACCCATCTACCAGCACAAAGAGTATCAGCTTGAATGGAAGAGATATCATTATTGGCGGCAGCATAATCATCCCCATCGACATGAGGGTAGACGCGACAACCATATCGATAATGATGAATGGAACAAATAAAAGAATTCCGATCTTGAAAGCTACCGTTAGTTCATGGAGGACAAAAGCCGGTATGAGTACATAGGTCGGAACTTCCGAAAAATTCGCGGGCTTCGGCAGGTTTGACAAACGCATGAAGAGCTGTATGGACCCATGGCTCCCCTGCATCTGGCGATACATGAAGAGACGTAAAGGACCAGCCACTCCATCGTACAACTCCTCTATCTCCATCTCTCCTTCAGCGAAAGGTTTAAAAGCGTTTTCATAGATGTTGGAAAAAGTCGGCCACATAATGAAAACCGTCAGAAACAGGGCGATTCCCATGAGCACCTGCCCAGGGGGAACCTGCTGGAGGGATAGCGCCCGCTTGATAAAATCGAACACCACAGCAATACGGAGAAAGGAGGTCGTAAGAATGATGATTGACGGACTTAAAGTGAGAACCGCCAGAAGAATCAGAAGCTGAAGAGACAAGGCAACTTCCTGATTGTTTTCGGCCGGATGGATGGTGAGATCAATAAACGGGATATTGATTCCGGTATCCGCGGTTGGTCCCGCGGCTTCCTGTCCGAAACCTGCTGCTACCGGAATTAGTAATAACAGTAGTAAAATGGATATTTTTTTCATTCCCCCCCCAGGTTTCAAAATTTCCCTTGTTACAGATTTTTCAGGCGGTCCCTCTGTTTCTTCAGGAACGTTGTGGTAAAATTCGAAGAACTATTTTCATTTCCCACTTCATGACCCTTGAATATCCCTCCAAGGATATCAACGAAGGGTTTACGCGCGAGATGAGCCTCCGATTTTTTCAACCGAATAGTATCGATAGTCTCTTTGTCAGTGATTTCCGAAATAAGTTGTACGGTATTCTCAGCCACCCCAAGAAGAAATATCTGGTTCCCCACCTCAACAATATGAAGCCCCCTGGATCCTCCAAGGGACTGAGAAGAGATCAGTGTGATGAGATCTGAATTTACTGATTTTTTACCGGAACTGCGTTTAAGTAGATAGTAAATAGCATAGATGAACCCCAGGATGCCCCCGAGGATCAACACCATTTTGACAAAGTCCCAGACCGTGAGGGTCCCTACCGCGCGAATTTCCTGCGGCTCGAGAACTTCTGTTTCTTCATCGATGATTGGCAGATCTGATTCAGATACAACGGCGGACTCCTCCGCCGCTCCCTCACCGGCATCCTGTGCCCATGCGCATGGGACTACCAGACACAGTAAACTAATAACTAAAAGACGTTTAATATCCACTTCCCCTCCCCTGGGTGAATATCACTAATATTTTTCAAAAAGCGTATTGCTAATATCTTACTACATATTACGTTATTTCGCTCATTCTTTCCATGGGAGAAACGATTTCTGTTACCCGAACACCAAAGTTTTCGTCGATAACTACCACCTCTCCCTTGGCAATAAGTTTATGGTTCACCAGGATATCTACAGGTTCACCTGCAAGCTTATCAAGCTCGATAATCGTACCTTCCCCCATTCCGAGTATCTCTTTAATGAGCCGCTTTGTCCGCCCAAGCTCTACGGTCATCTCCATGTAAACATCCATAAGAAGACCTATGTTTCCCTGATCTCCAGGAACCCCCTGGGGCATGAGATTCGGAAACTGGACCGACTGTACGTTGGGTTGACCTATCATGCCGCCGGATTGGGCAAAAGGCTGGCCAAATCCCTGCTGCGGAACTCCAAAACCTGCCTGGGGCATCCCCATGCCCCCCTGCATCGGAGCCTGCTCCATCCCTGCTGCCGTCGCCGGCTGAGAAACCCCAAGGGCAACGGTAATATCTTTTACTATGGACATACTATAAAATTCATAAATATCCCCGGACTGCTCACCTTCAATCGTCAGGGGATAGGTAACCTTTACAAAATTATCCATGGGAAATTGCAGATTTGCCCGAAGTTCCTTCCTGGTATCCCCGGGAGCTGTCATTACCGTTTTGCCTACTTTATCACCAATGGCCGTAACAACAGACCCCGTAATGGTGTTTCCCGCTTCTCCAAGGGCAGAGAGGGCAGCATCATTCAGCTCGACCTCCTCCTGTCCCATCATAAGTCCAGCTATGTTAACTGAAAGATCGGTAGACAGCAGGTATCCATGTTCCCCGGTCAATCCTTCGGAGAAATTTACCCGGATCGCTACAACCTCATCAGGTATCTTGGAAATCATCTGGTCCCGGTTTACCACCTCGATAGAGGGAGCGCTTAGAGCAACAGTTTTCCCAAGCATTCCTGACAGGTTGGCAGCCTGCGAATCGGTTGTTGAGGACAGGAGATTGGTAAATTCCTGAATCTCCTGAGAGCTTAGTCCACCCTGAGTTTCGGCTGTGGCGGGACCTCCAAGATCCATTCCACCGCCTCCCTGCAGTAAAGCATCAATTTCATCTTGCGAAAGGGATCCATCGCTCATGATTACTCTTCTCCTTCTACCGCAAGCTCTTCAAAATCCTCTTTAGTGATATCCTCGAGCTTCTCGGTAATCTGCACGGCAACCTTATTCCCTACCAGGCCTGGTCGGCAAAGGAATTTCTGTTTGTTGCCAATTTTCAAAATCATCGGGTCCTTTACATTTACATTGGATAAACGGATTACGTCTCCCGCCCGAAGCGCGAGGACATCCCGAACTGTTAAATTCATGCTGCCTATTTCCGCCCGGACCTTTATATCAATAGATGAAAGCCGCTGCTTCAATATATTCAAATTTTCTGTGGTGGCCCCGCTGCGTACCGATGAGTACATATACTGGGCTGAAAGTTTTGAAATGATCGGCTCAATGGTGAGATAAGGTATACAGAAGTTCATCATTCCCTCAACTTCTCCAACCTTGGTCTCCAGAGTTACGAGAACAACCATTTCCGTGGGAGGTACAATCTGGGCGAATGAAGGATTCACCTCAATATTTCCCAACCGGGGGCGTAGATCGATAACCTGACTCCATGCTTCCCGGAGATTGCCGAGGATCTTTACAATGATCCCCTCCATAACTGACTGTTCAATTTCCGTAAGGTCCCGCGAAACCTTACTTCCCTCTCCCTGTCCGCCGAAAAGCCTGTCGATAATGGCAAAGGTAATCGCAGGATCAATCTCGAGAATCGCGGATCCCTTCAGGGGATCCATATTAATAATGCCGAGAGTTGTCGGATTTGGAATGGAACGGATGAACTCTTCGTAGGTAAGCTGGTCTACAGAGGCAACATGGACATGAACCAGACTGCGCAACTGAGCGGAAAGGGCCGTTGTTGTAAGACGGGCAAATGTCTCGTGCATGATAGATACCGTTCGTATCTGCTCTTTTGAGAATTTGTCAGGCCGCTTGAAGTCATAAATCTTGATCTTCCGCTGATCTGTAGCCTTGCTTACTTCCTCTGTTTCAATATCCCCGGTAGAAATTGCCGTTAATAACTGATCAATTTCATCCTGGGACAGAACCTCGTTCATCTACCTTCCTTACACCGCTTCTAAAAATCTACGGTGTTATACTGATAAAATACAATATCCTGAATGGGAGATCCACCCATTACATCATTCAGGTTCCTCCTGAGCTCCTCTTTTATCTTGTCTTCATTCGCCGGCGCCAGGTCCGCCTTTGTTTTCGTCCCGAAAAAACGGCGTATGGTATCATGAAGCTGATCCATCCGTTCTACCAGCTGGGTACTTATCGTGTTATCGTCCTTTTTATAACCAAGGCCGACACTTACAATAACGGTAACCGGATTCTGGTCGCCGGTCCTCGCACGCAATTCAGGGATGGCTTTGAAATAAGAATAGGTCGGGGGAGGTCCTGTCATTTCGGTCGACAAAGGGATAGCCCCGGCCAGGGGATTATTAGCGCCCACAATGTTCATGGTAACGACAACTATGGTAACCACGAAAATAATCGCCGCAAGGGCAAGAGCTGCCCATTTGAGTATGCGTATAACAGCTCCGGACAGAAACCCGACTTTCTGACCTACCTCAAGACCTTCTCCGCCGGTAACATCTTCTTCCATGAAGCCTTCTTCGTCAGCCATCATTCTCTCCTAAGTAGTTAGAAAATTCTACCAGAAATATCCTCATTTGGAAAGCCCCCAACTCATTCGTGGCCTTCCGAAAGTATCACTACATCTACCCGCCGGTTAATTGCCCTGCCTTCAGGGCTTTCATTACTAGCCTTAGGTACCGTATGGGCAAAACCGGCGACCTGAAACTGCTGTTCATCCGCTCCGTAGCGGATAAGATACCGCAGTACGTTTGTGGTCCTCGCGTTAGACAGTTCCCAGTTCGAGGGAAAGGGACCGTCGGGATCGGTAGGAGCTGAATCGGTATGCCCCTCTATCCTGAATTTCCGGCCCGATAATTCCTCGGAATTCAATAACATCGTGAGCCGCTGAAGCAGCTCCCTAGTTTCTTCGATATTTACCTCGGCACTGGCCGGGCGGAAAAAGGAATCCGCGGAAAGGCTTATCACAAGCCCCCGCTCATCCTCCTTAATGTCTACCATTCTCGTCTTGATCTCCGGCTGGAACATGCTCACTGCCAATTTCCGCGCTTTATCTAAGGCCCTCCCTTTTTCCATGGAGGGAAGTGTTTCAATAACATTACCAAGTTCCGCAAGCCTTCCGGTTGTCAGAGTGTTTCCGCCCTCATAAATACCAAGACCACTGAAAGCGGCGAGTATCAATTTCAATTCTGAACCATCGATTTCAGCGGCGCTGAATAACATTACAAAAAAGCACAGCAAAAGGGTTACCATGTCGCCATAGGTGAGCATCCACTCAGCTGCGCCCTCAGGGGGACATTTTTTCTTTCTCCGCGATCCCACCATTCCCTACTCCTTCATGGACTCTGCCCTTACCGACTCTCTACGGCCCGGGGGCAGGAAGGAAAGCAATTTTTCTTCTAGGATCCTCGGGTTATCCCCCGACTGTATGGAAAGGATCCCCTCAATCATGATTTCACGCACAAGACTCTCGTCAGCGTCTCTGTCCTCTAACTTGATCTTTAACGGAATAAGGATGAGGTTGGCAAGGATAGCGCCATACATGGTGGTAATAAGTGCCAGAGACATTTTCGGTCCAATTGCCGATTTATCTTCAAGGTTTACGAGCATCGCTATAAGCCCCGCCAGAGTACCGATCATACCGAAAGCCGGGGCAATCTTCCCCCAGCTGTCAAAAAACGTGACCCCCTTGTGATGGCGTTCCTGGAGCTGATTCAGATCATTGTAAAGAACACTTTTGATGATATCGGGATCGGTACCGTCAACGACAAGTTGTATCCCCTTCCGGAGGAACTCCTCTTCAACCTCCTCAAGATCGTCTTCCAGGGCAAGCAGCCCCTCTCTCCGGGCCTTCTCGGAAAAGTTTACCAGGTCGGAAATGATCTTTTCCTCCTCATGAACCGGTACTTTCAATGCAATGTTAATATACTTCATTATACCAAGGACCCGGCTTAATGGGGTCGCGACCATCATCGCGGCGAATGAACCGCCAACAACCATCAGCAGTGAAGCAACACTAACGTAATTGGCTAAATTACCTCCGGCGTTAAGAATCGAGAAGGCAATCATTACGAAGCCAATAGCAATGCCAAGTATAGTACCTAGATCCATCTCCTGTTACTCCTCATTCTTAAAAGCCCCAATCTGCTTCCGGTATTCCACTATCAAGTCAAATACCGACTGGTAGTCCTCCTGGACTACCAGTCGCTTACCGGAAAGCATAATAAGCGTTGTATCGGGGTTGGTCTCGATGTATTCAATCATGTGAGGATTCACATAAAAGACCACCCCGTTTAATCTCTTTAAAGCTATCATCTAGCCTCTATTATACCCCATCATCGCTTAAGGGTCATCAGCTCCTGGAGCATCTGATCACTGGTTTGAATAGTCTTGCTGTTTGCCTGGAACCCGCGCTGGGTTACAATCATGTCGGTAAACTGTTCAGCAAGATCCACATTACTCATCTCCAGGGACCCGGCCAAGAACTTTCCTTTACCGGCTACACCGGCTTCGCTCACATTCGGCTCTCCTGAATTATTCGAAATCACGTAGGTGGTTTCTCCGGCCTTTTCCAGCCCCCCGGGATTGGTAAAACTCGCCAGGGCGATCTGTCCAAGCATCCGGTTCGTACCGTTAGAGTAGACCCCGGTAATGATTCCCGACTGGTCGATCTTGTAGGTCTCAAGATATCCCATGGGGTAACCATTCTGTTTGAAAGCCTTCGTTGAATTCTTCTCAGCGTACTGAGTAATGGTATCCACCGTACTCCCAACGGTCCCTAAATTGAGGTTAAAGGTCTGACGCAGCGGGACTCCGCCGGGAAGAGCCGTGGCTTCGGGTACATCGAAAGATATGGCAAGCTGAAGCTCTCCTTCGTTGATGATATCCCCAACTTCGTCAGTCGCTGAAAGCAGGGTCCCGAGGTTATCAAACTCCACGATAAAGGTATTAGCGGCAGCGTTGACTCCACCGATGTCTACAATGGTGTTGGTTGGGGTTTCCGCGCCGGGATTCACCGTAACGGTCCCCTGCCACTGGTTGGTTGTACCGGGTACCCTGGTAAAATCAATACGCATTTTATGGACATTCCCAAAAGAATCATAAACCCACTTATCCATTGACCAGGTACCCTTCAGCACTTCAGCAGGCCCCGCCTCCGCGGGGATAACCTCGGTCCGTTTATCCAGGTTACAGGCAAGCCACACTTCCGAAGTCGCGGTTGCCGGATCTTTGCTGCCTACAGGGATAATCAGATCGGTAACATCGGTTGCGGTGTTAATGATTGTCTCTCCCTCAACGGTCTCGGCCATCCATCCCCGGACACGGAGGCCGTTTGCGGGATTCACCAGAGTTCCATTCTCATCGAGACCGAAGGCCCCTGCCCGGGTATAGAACTGTTTATTCCCGGACTGAAGGACAAAAAATCCATTGCCCTGGATAGCCAAATCGGTCATAACACCGGTGGTCTGGAGTGAGCCTTGTGTATGGATCGTATCGATGGAAGCAACGGTCATACCAAGACCTATCTGTTTCGGATTAACTCCTCCAACCTCTTCGGTGGGTCTTGCGGCTCCCTGCATGGTCTGGGAGAGCATATCCTGGAAGTTCACCCTCCCCTTTTTAAATCCAATGGTGTTAACATTCGATATGTTATTACCTATTACATCCATCCGGATTTGATGATTCTGAAGTCCGGAAACACCGGAATAAAGTGATCGCATCATAGGGCTGCCTCCTTACTCCCTTACCTTTTCAATATCTTCAATGTCGAAATATCTGCCATTTACCAGGACCCGGGGATATTCCCTGCCGGCTATCTCCGACACAACCCCCGAAATCACCTCTTCGCCCGAAATAATCTCTACGGTTTTACCCAGCAAACTGAATGCCTGCCCGCTCTTTAAGATCCCTGAGAGTTTCGTAAACTCGGCTCCCATATTTGTCATCTGCTCGAGAGTCGAAAACTGGGCCATCTGGGCGATAAATTCCTTATCTTCCATCGGCTGGGTAGGGTCCTGATGGGCAAGCTGGGTAATCAGGATCTTCAGGAAGTCGTCCTTATCCATAACCTGCTTTGCCACCCGGCCATTTCCAAGGGCCGCATTAAATGCGTCCACCTGCACCTGTACCCTTGCTTTATCCTGAACTGCCATGGTTGAACTAAAATCCATATATTCCTTCCTTAACTACACAACCAGATTTATGAGCCTGAAATCCTGATCCGCCGGCATAAGCAGGGGAATTTGCTCCTCGAGCTGTTCAATGGCTCTTATGGTTTTCACTGTACGGAAGTTTTCGTTATCTCTCTTCCCGCCGCCATTGCTCCCAACGGAAACATCCAGGCCGCCGGTGCTGAAACCCTGCTCCCTGAAGGAACGCTCCAGGTCAGCGAGATTCCGCTCGAAAACTTCCCTTACACTATTATTGTCGACGATAATCCGCCCGGCTATATGGTTATCCTGAAGATGTATGCGTATTCTAACGGTTCCCAGACGCTCAGGTTTCAGGATAAGGCGAATTTCCCCGCTATCCTGGTCCTTAAGGATGATTGAGGACTGTTTGACAATTTCTCCGTTCATTTTGCTGCGTAATTCATGAAGCAGTCCCGCGCCGTCAGCCCTCGTTGGTACTAAAGGAATGTCCTTTGGGGTATCAGTTCCGGATATTTCAAACTGAATAAGTCTTACATCCCCCCGGGGGCCCACTTCCCGGTTGAATTCATGAGTGTTCCCTTCGCTTGCCCCGTTAAGGGTTGGGGAGTCCTTTCTGTTGAGGATACCGATTCCAGCATTACTTTTCAGGTTGGAAGAAGCGGAGTTCTTCTCCGTACGCAGATCTACAACAGTAAGGTGGTTCTTCGCTTTTTTTCCAGCTAACTTCCCCCGGGAAACCACTTTTTCACCACCCGCACCGGCCCCATCTTCCTTTGAAAGGGGAAGACCCAACCGGGCAACACCAGTAAAACCAATCTGCTGGTTCAGTATGTCTCCGGATCCATTCCCGATTTTCTTCTGCTTTTCTGAAGGCAGTTCCCAGCTCATCTCCTTCGATTTCAAAGGAAATTCGCCTCTTTTAAGAAACATGTCAGAGAGATCCTGCCCGGTAAGTTCAACGGGAAGGTCTGTAGCCGGATTTGAGGCATCTTTGAGCAGCACAGCAGTAGATAGGATATCTTCAAGGGAATTTATCTTTTTCGATTTATTTTTTCCGGCGCCGTGGAAAGGTTTTACTCTCTCTTCACTTTTCTCTTCAGCTTTGGAGGATGATTTTAAAACCATGCGGTCTTCCCGGAAAGAGTGATCTTTTAGATCTTTAAGAGAGTTGGCCCTGGTTCCCTCTTCCACTGCTTGCAGCTCCCCGTAGTCTTCTTGCTGCCTTTTACCCTCTGATCCGATCTCAGTATTGAACGGCTTTCGTAATGTCTCGCTTTCAACCCTGTCCAATACCTGCTGGAATCCGCCAGCAAAGGTGTTGCTTTCCTGGTAGTCCAGGATAGGCTGCTTTGAGAACATTTCAATAAATCCAGGGTCCTGAGCTCCCACGCTCAGGGCGGTCTGTATCAGACCCAATTTGTACCTCCCTTACTTCTCCCTGGCGGCTATCCTAAAGGTTAGGAAAGACCTCGGAAGAGCCCGCAAGAGGACCTGCCGCGGTCAGCCGCCAGCGGCCGCCGGTTTTTTTAACATCTTTCGGTTCACCGTTGCCGCCCTTTCAGCAGGCATGAGTGACAACCAATAGGAGGTGATCGAATCCTCTCCCGCTTCCAAAGCGATACTGTCGGTGATCCGCAGAATATCGATCACATCCTGGTCATCCATCTCGATGAGCCTTTCAATTGCTTTATCCGGAGGCATACCAACCAGATACTGGCTGATCTTTCTCAGGTTTACATTTCTATTTTCGTATTCTCTTACCCGATTGTTAAACGTTTTTTCTTGTTCTTCGAGAGTCATCTCCCTTTCCTCCAGCGTTTCGATAATCTGGTGTATTTCACCCTCTTTTTGGAGGATTTCAGCCTCTCTCGTGTCCAGTTCCTGCTCCCGCAGGTCCATGGCCTCCTGAAGTTTGGACAGCCTCTCCTTTTCAAGGAGAGCAACATCTTCTATATCCTCGATCTCTTTCGGGGTCCCAAGACCCATAAGCGAAAAGAGAGGACTAAAGGTCTCCTTTATGTTGAGGAGACCGAGAAAATCAAACCAGATAAGCCCTCCAAGGCCCAGTACCACTACAAGAAGCAGCAGCACGAGAATCCGGGAGCCTGTCGCTACCGCGCCGTACCGTGCCATTTTATCCCTCCGCCATTTTCCGGACCGCCTGAGCTCCGGCTAAATCATCTAATATCTTCATATCTTCCCTGTTCTGTTCACGCCTGTATTGCTGTTCCCGTTTTTCCTTAAGCGAATCGAGGATCTTCCTGTCCCGGCTTGCCTCGAGGAATTTTTCCTGGACCTTCTGCCGCTCTTTCTGTTTCTGTTCCAGTTTTACGGTAAGTTCCTCAATTTCTATCAAGAGCCGCGTAATATATTGTTCCACGGCAGCCCGGTAGGCTTGATCCACGGCTACCCCGGGTTTTGTCCTTACCCTGGAAATTTCTTCCCGCCTGTGAGTGATTTCATTCTCGATTGTCAGGCATTCCCCGGTTATCTTTCCGAGTTTCATCTCCCATTGCCGCTCCTTGTGGGCCCGGAGATCGAGAATACGCTGCATTCTGAAATGGAATTTTTTCACGGCATCCCTACCCCTGAAATTTCTCCCAGCCTTGCAAGGGTATCCTGTAACTCCGCTTTTTCATCTACCCGCTGCCGGAGGAAAGCATTTATATCATCCATCTTTTCAATCGCTTCATCGATGAGCACATTGCTGCCTCTCGCGTAAGCACCAACATTGATAAGGTCCTCCGCTTCGTCATAGGCAGCGAGAAGCTGCCGTATCTTACCCGCGGCGGCTTGCGCTTCGGGGGATGTTACTTTTGGTCCGAGACGGGAAAGAGAGGCAAGAACATCAACCGCCGGGTAATGATACCGGTGGGCAAGACGACGGGACAGAACAATATGGCCGTCGAGGATTCCCCGGGCAGTGTCGGAAACCGGTTCATCCAGATCATCCCCCTCTACGAGGATTGTGTAGAAACCTGTAATGGTCCCATTTTCTGAAGTTCCACACCGCTCAAGAAGTTTCGGCATCGTTGAAAAAACCGATGGTGTATACCCCCTGGTCGCGGGAGGTTCACCCATAGCCAGTCCGATTTCACGCTGGGCCCTGGCAAACCGGGTAATTGAATCAAAAAGGAACATTACATCTTTTCCCTGTTCCCGAAAGTATTCAGCGATGCTCGTCGCGATATAAGCCCCTTTAAGCCTCGCCAGAGGAGGGGTATCAGAGGAGGAGACAACAATAATCGATCGTTTCAGCCCCTCTTCGCCAAGATCATTTTCTATGAACTCCCGGACCTCCCTGCCCCGTTCTCCGATGAGAGCAATGACATTTATATCGGCACTGGTATTCCTGGCAATCATCCCTAACAGGATAGACTTCCCAATCCCGCTTCCGGAAAAAATCCCGAGACGCTGCCCCTTGCCGGCGGGGGTAAGGGCGTCAATGGAGCGGATTCCTGTAATGATCTGTTCATCTATTCTTTTTCTTGTGAGGACCGCGGGGGGCTCATTGGTGACAGGATAGATATCGATTGCTCCGATGGCCGGACCGTCATCAAGCGGACGTCCCATACTATCCAGGACCCGACCGAGAAGCTTTTCCGAAACCGGTATCTGCAGAGGACCGCCGGTAGCAACAACGGTACAACCCGGCTCAATCCCCTCCATGTCGTCAAAGGGCATAAGCTGGGCTGTCTTGTCGCGAAAACCCACAACTTCAGCGAATACAACTCCCCGCCCTCTTGGAACGAGGATCTTGCAGAGCTCGCCCACTACAACCGGCGGTCCTGAGCTTTCAATAATAAGACCCTGGACTTTTTTCACCTTGCCGGTGTATTTAATTGGATCGGTCCTTTCGAGGACCGCGGTATACTTTCCAAACAGTTCCATATTCCCCTCCCGTTTAAAACTGTTTCTTTAAACCGGCTATCACTCTCCTTTCATTTTAATTGGTGATATCTCAATTATCTTTTCTTCAATTTCTTTGAACTGACTGGAGATCCTTGCGTCTATCTGACCAAAATCGGTTTCAATGATACAGCCCCCGCGATCAACGGTGGAATCCTCAAGAACGGTAAGAGAGCGTACGTTTTCCACCATCCGCATGAAGTCTTTCACATGGTCTGATGTCAGTTCAACATCCTCCAGGTTTACCCTGATAACTACATCTCCCCGGCTCTTCAATTTCCGGAGAGCCTGGATTACATTGTTTACCACAACATTCTTCTGGTTTTCAGAAATTACTTTAATAACTTTCTTGGAAATCAGAAGGACGAGGTTAATGAGCTGAGTTTCCGATTCCTGGATTATTTCATTCCGCTTTTCGATGGCTTTGCTGATAATGGAATGAAGATGATCGATAAGCCGCTGAACTTCCTTTTCACCGCTTTCAAACCCCTCTTTCATCCCCTTCTCTATCCCTTCCTGGTGAGCGTTTTTCCGGATCGTATCCACTTCGTTTGCCGCTCGTTCCCGCTCCTCTTCAGCCTTTTTTCGAGCTTCTTCGAGGATTCTTTTAGATTCATCCCCGGTTTCCTGTTTCTCTTTCTGAATCCGGGCGGTTTTCTCCCGGACTTCCCGGAAGGCAGTTTCTTCAGCATCCTTGACAATTCTCTCAGCCTCCGCCTTCGACTCCTCGATCATCCGCGCCTTCTCAGTTTCCCAGCTCTCCTTAAAGGCTTCCGCTTCCCGGCGAAAATCATCGGCTGTAGGACCGGTGTACTCTTCAACGACCTCTTCGATCTCCGGCTCTTCGGGAGCCTCAAAGGGAGTTTCAATGTGGACCCTGCTCGTGAGGTTTACAACCTCCTGGGGTCTGAAGACATTTTTTGCCAAATCCTCATCCTCCTAAGGGTCAAACCCTAAACAACCATCTCATCTTCACCGGAACGGGCTACAACGATTTCGCCCTGATCTTCGAGCTTCCTGATGATGGCTACGATCTTCTGCTGAGTTTCCTCAACATCCTTCAGCCTTATCGGACCCATATACTCCATCTCCTCCTTCAGGAGGCTGGCTGCACGTTTGGACATATTCCGGAAAATTTTATCCTGCACCTCTGCTTCCACACCACGAAGGGCCTTCGCGAGCTCCGCGGTATCCACTTCCCGAAGGACCTTTTGAATTGCCCGGTCATCCAGAAGAACAATGTCCTCGAATACAAACATCCGCTTCTTGATCTCTTCAGCCAATTCCGGGTCCTCCTCTTCGAGGGATTCAATGATGATTTTTTCTGTTGACCTGTCTACAAGGTTCAGGATCTCAACGATGTTTTCAACACCGCCGGCTGCGGTGTAATCTTCACTTGAGAGGGTGGAAAGTTTCTTCTCCAGGACCCGCTCAACCTCCCTGAGGACTTCCGGACTTGTCCGGTCCATGGTCGCGATCCGTTTCGCGACATCCGACTGGATCTCGTGGGGAAGACTGCCGAGGATGATCGATGCTTTCTGGGGTTCAAGATAGGCAAGAATAAGAGCAATGGTCTGGGGATGCTCTTGTTGAATAAAGTTCAGGAGATGGGTAGGATCGGTTCGTCGAATAAAATCGAAAGGACGGACCTGAAGGCTCGAGGTGAGCCTGTTTATGATATCCACCGCCTTCTGGGAACCGAGAGATTTTTCAAGGAGTTCCCTGGCATAATCGATACCACCGGAGGTGATGAAATCCTGAGCCATCATGAGTTCTTTGAACTCCATGAGGACCCTGTCTCTATCGTCCGGTTCGACATTATCAAGACGTGCTATCTCAAAGGTGAGGGCTTCGATCTCATCCTCCCGAAGGTGCTTGAAAATCTCCGACGAGATCTCTGACCCAAGGGTAACCAGGAAGATCGCGGCCTTCTGCCGTCCTGTTAATTCCTTCTTATGAAGAATCTTCTTCGTACCGCCGCCGGCGGCCTGTGGTTTCTTGGCCATCAAACTACTCCTCAATGAGCCAGGTACGGATTAACTGGGCAACATCTTCGGGATGTTCCCTGGCCATATTAATGGCGTTCTCCTGCATCTCAAGACGAGCCCGTTCTTCCACTGACATTTGGACCTCAAGCCCCTCCTCTTCGGCGCTCCGGAGAGCTGCCTCACGCATGGCCTGGTGCTGTCTGGAGAGTTCCTCCTCCCGGAGTCGTCTCCTCCGCTCCATCTCCCTGGAAATAAGGCGGAAAACTACAAAGGCAATAACGATTACACCAACCGCGATGAGGGAGTAGAGAATCGTCTGTTGGACCCTCTTCTGGCTCCGGTACTTTCCGTCCTCTGACTTGAACTTTTCGGTATGGTCAAACTGCATATGCTGGACCGTTACCGAATCCCCCCGGGTCCTGCTGAAACCGATGGCATGTTCAACGAGGGTTTTCGCTTTCTTCAGTTCCTCATCATCTACCGGGGAGTACTCCCTTGCAAGCGCGCCGCCGGGATCAAACTGCAGAGCTCCTTTTTCATCATACACGAGATTCCAGATACCGTCGATGGCTATACCAATGGTGATTCTCTTTATCATCCCTCCGGCGGTTTCTTCGTTAATAATCCTGGTATTTACCTCTTCATTCTGCAT
Source organism: Spirochaetales bacterium (assembly GCA_023131935.1). GTDB lineage: Bacteria > Spirochaetota > Spirochaetia > JAGLYY01 > JAGLYY01 > JAGLYY01. Next base: position 34,856 of record JAGLYY010000002.1, read on the forward strand.
TACAGATTTATCAGAATATTCTCCATACTGACCATCCAGGTCCTTGTAAGCGGGGGGAGTCTGTCCCTCCTGTCCCGGAGGTCCCTCAGGATTGAAACCGGTTCCCTTGAAATAGATATCTGTAGTTTCGAAACTCCGGGTGATGGAGGGAGCCACTTCGGTTTCATCATACGGGGTCTTGGGATTATCCGCGATCATGGTAATGGGAAAATGCTCTTCGGTTTCCACAACCTTGCTGTCAAAATCCATCTCAATATCAACATTTAAAATTGACACTCTGTCTTGAGTAAATATCCTTGAGAGCTCCTCCATTATTGTCTTCTTATAGATCAACTCAACATTACGCTTTATTTTCTGCTGCCGCTTGATTAACTCCTGCTTATCAAAATCAATAAGATCAGCGAAATCGTTGAGCTGAATCCCCTGGTGATCGGTGATAACGATGTTTTCATCTGAAAGTCCCTCTACCGCGAGCTTTACCAACCTGACGAGTCCTTCGATCTTCTTCCGGTTTGTGGTAAAACCGGAGCCGGGACGGGGGAAAATAATTACAGAAGCGGTGGTGGGGTTCTGGTCCTCGGTAAAGAGGGCCCTTTCAGGTATCACGAGAGACACTTCGGCGTCGTCTATATCATCGAGGGCCTTAATATGCAATTCAAGACTCTTCCGGATTGCCTCCCGGAGATTCACATCCCGTTCAAAATCGGTAAGGGTCCACCGGTCCATCTGAAACATGGCGAAAGGGGAGGTCCCTGGGGGAATGAGATCTTCCCGGGCAAGGATCCCTATCATCCGCTGGGCCGTTTTCCGGTCCTTAACGTAGATAATACCTTCGGACGAGATGGAATGTTCTACCCCCTCCTCATTAAGACGGAAGGAAATTTCATTCCTCGCCTCTTCATCGGTAACAGGCGATGTTAACAACGGTACCATGCTCGGGGTCGAGCTGAAGGTAACGAGTAATACAATTCCAACAATGACGGCAATAACTATTACCGTTAAAATAACTTTTTGAACCGCCGTCCACTTCTTCCAAAGAGTAGACAGCTGCTCTCTCATACGTTTGAGCCAATCGTTCATTTCCCCTCCCGTTTAAATGAACATCATTTTTTCCATCCTCCGGTATTACCCGGATGGTTTATCTCTACCCACCGGATAACCGGGGTTTATAATATCTCTTTACCGCAGGTTGATGATCTCCCTGTAGGCTTTCAGGGCGCCATCAAGAACCGATTTCGTTATCGAAACCGCTAAGTTTGCTTTTGCCATGGTGATTGTTACATCATGGGCATCCACCTCATCGGGGTGGGTTATCATCAATTCAGCAAGGCGAGTACTGTCCTGCTGAATATTATTAACTTCGTTAAAGGCATCGAGCAGGACATTTGAAAAACTCTTCCCCTCTTCGCCAAAGACTTTTTCGACACTGCCGGATATATGATTCGAATGGGTCCGATTGAGGCTTATGAGATGCCCCTGTACCTGATTCGCTTGAAAAAAGTTCATATTCTTCCTCCCTCTGTCCTATTCACTTTGTTCATCCCCTATCTTCCAATCTCAAGAGCCCGGTTAAACATACTCTTTGAACCGTTTACCAGAGCGACATTAGCCTCGTATGAGCGTGACGCGCTCATCATATCGACCATTTCGTTTACCACATTCACGTTGGGCATCTCAACATAACCCTTTCTGGGGCCCGATTGAATTGCGTCCGGGTGGGTCGGATCGTAGACAAGTCTGGGTTTTTGGTCCATATCTTTTTGCACCGAAACAACCCGTACACCCCTGCCAACTCCATTGTCCAGGGCCGCGGGGAGAAAGGGGGAACGGTAATAGGGTTGTGAAACCCGCGGCCGGAATATTACCCGGCTCCTCCGGAATGGACCTCCTTCCGGGGTCCTTGTTGTATCCACATTAGCTATGTTATTGGCAATAACATCCAGACGGAGTCTCTGAGCACTCAAGCCTGTAGCCGCTGTGTTAATTGAAGAAAACAATCCCATTTACCGGAACCTCCTACCTGAGCACTATATTGACCTGGGTGAATTGATTGGAAATAGCCCGGGTCATCAGATCATAACTCATCTGATTCTGAAGAGCGAGCATCATCTCTTCCTCAATATCCACATTATTACCGTTATTCTTCGATGTCGTAAGGTAATCCAACACCCTCCGTGGCCTCACATCCCGGTAATCCATGGTTTTTTCAAATGGTATATGCCGGGAATTCGTCATGGCAGCTTTCAGTCTCCCCGATAGCTGTTCAGAGGCAAGGGCCCGTCTGAGCTGAGACTCAAAGTTCACCGTCGACCGCTTGAAATTAGGAGTATCGGAATTCGCGATGTTGTCCGCGATCACCTGTCTTCGCAGGCTGTTCACATCCATGGTGCGGTGGAGAATATCTACTGTCTTACCAAAACTGTTATTTAAAAACATGGTGTTTGTTTCCACCTCCTCTCTATCTTCCTAGAATCGGCGGTTCTCTTCCCTCCTCTTAGGAAAACCTAAAGAATATATTGGGACAGGTCCTGGTCCTCAAGGACATCGGAAAGCCTTTCATCCACATACTCCCGGGTAATAGTTACCTCCTGCCCTTTCATCTCAGGGGCATTATAAGAAATATCTTCCAAAAGCAGCTCCAGAATGGTATGCAGCCGCCGGGCACCAATATTCTCCTGTTTCCCGTTTACCTCCGCGGCAATCTCACTGATCCTTTTGATTGCTTCATCGGTAAATATCATCTTTACCCCTTCGGTTTTCAGGAGTTCAATATACTGGGTGGTCAAAGCGTTTTTCGGCTGGGTAAGGATCTTCTCAAATTCCTCTGCTCCCAAGTCCTCAAGCTCTACCCTCAGGGGAAACCGCCCCTGGAGCTCCGGAATAAGGTCTGAGGGTTTCGAGATATGAAACGCCCCGGCGGCAATAAAGAGGATGTGAGAAGTATCCACTATTCCATGTTTGGTATTCACCTTCGATCCTTCAACGATCGGCAGGATGTCACGCTGTACCCCCTCCCGGGAGATATCAGTACCACTCCGCCCCTCTTTTGAGGCAACCTTGTCTATTTCATCAATGAAGATGATGCCCATCTGCTCTACCCGCTCCCGGGCCATTTCCGCTACCCGTTCACTATCCACAAGTTTATCCATCTCCTCGGCAAGGATGATTTCCCGGGCCCGATTAATCGGCACACTTTTCTTTTTTTTCTTCCCTCCGAAAAGGCTTGAAAAATTACCAAGATTAACATCCAACTCCTCGAAACTGGTGCCGGGAAATATCTCAATTTGAGGAAAGCCGGGGCGCTGAATGCTGATCTCCACCATCTTATCCTCGAGTTTTCCATCGCGGAGTCGCCGGCGGAATTTTTCCCGGGTATCCGTGGGTTCTGTGATTTCTGCTACCTCGGTTTTCTTACCCTTGGTGATCCCGGGGAGCAGGAGATCGAGAATAACCTCTTCGGTACGTTTCTCCGCTTCTTCCCGGACCTTCTCCTCGAGTTCCCGTTTTACCAGGGAAACTCCGATGCTCATGAGGTCACGAATCATGGACTCCACATCCCGGCCGACATACCCCACTTCGGTGAATTTTGTTGCTTCCACTTTCAGGAAAGGGGCGCCGCTGAGTTTCGAGAGCCTCCGGGCTATTTCAGTTTTTCCAACCCCGGTAGGGCCGATCATGATAATATTTTTCGGGGCGACCTCCTCACGAAGATCATCGGGGAGAAGCTGCCTCCTCCTCCGGTTTCGCAGGGCGATTGCCACCGATTTTTTTGCTTTATCCTGTCCCACGATGTAGCGGTCAAGCTCCGCGACTATCTGTTTCGGGGTCAGGTAATCAAGATCATTCATGAACTTCCTCCACAACAAGCTGCGCATTGGTGTATATACAGATTTTTGAGGCGATCTTCAGGGAGCGCTCAGCAATTTCCCTGGCGCCATACTCTGAGGATTCGAGGTAGGCAAGGGCTGCCGCGTAGGCGTAGGATCCGCCGGAACCGATGGCAATCGCCCCTTCGTCAGGTTCTACCACGTCTCCGGTCCCGGAAATGAGCAGGAGCTTGCTGTAATTCGCAACGAGCAGCATTGCCTCCAGACGCCTTAATATCTTATCAGTCCGCCAATCTTTGGCAAGCTCTACCGCTGCCCGGGTAATATCTCCCTTATGGACCTTCACCTTACCTTCAAATCGCTCAAAGAGGGTAAAGGCATCGGCGGTGGCACCGGCAAAACCCACAAGGACCTTTCCATCGTAAATGGTCCGTACTTTCCGGGCGGTACCTTTCATCACGGTATTTCCCAGGGTAACCTGCCCATCTCCAGCCATCGCGACAACATTATCTTTTTTTACCGCAAGTACGGTTGTTCCTCTGAAACTCAAGAGTTCCTCCTTCTCCCTCCGTGGGGATGGGCTTGTTCAAACACCCTTCTGAGCTTTTCGGTACCCATATGGGTATAAATCTGAGTGGTAGAGAGGCTCGAGTGACCGAGCATCTCCTGAACAATCCTGATATCTGCCCCGTGGTTCAGGATGTGCGTGGCAAATGTGTGCCTGAATGTGTGAGGGCTTACCCGTTTATTTAAGGTGCTTTTTTCCAGGTATCCATCGATTATGTAGGTTATTCCCCTCTGAGTCAGTCTGCATCCCCGGACATTTATGATCAAACACCGCATTGCATCGGGATCATCCTTGTTTACATGATGTTCCCGCAGGGGGAGATACACCCCAAGGGCGTCCATAGCGCCCCGGCCGAGAAATACTAATCGATCTTTTCCCCCCTTCCCCAGGACCATGATGGTCCTCCGGGAAAGGTCCACATCCTTATAATCTATTCCCACCAGTTCCGAGACCCGGCATCCGGTTGAGTAAAGCATTTCAAAGATAAGCCGGTCCCGGATACCTTGAAAATCCTTTCCGGTCATACCTATTATCTCCTGTATTTCCTTCTCCGAAAGAACATCAGGCAATCTTCTTGCCTTTTTAAACCCCCGTATCTCTTCAAAGGGGTTTGATATTACCTGCCCCTCTTTTATAAGATATCGATAAAACCCTTTAATCGCCGACAGCATCCGGTTGCATGTTGCTACCGAAAGCCCTTCCCGGGTAAGGGAGGCGATGAACGCTCTCACCAGGGTGATGGGGATAATGAATCCCTCGACCGCCTCCTCAAGGAGAAATCTATAGAACCGCTCAAGGTCCTGCCGGTAAGCAGTAACCGTGGCCTCAGAAAGACCCCTGGTACTCATGAGCTTGCTCAGGTAGCTGTCAATCACCTCTCTACTCTCCATTTAAGGACCTCCCGCGTTGGCGGTCATGGCGAATGGGGGAAGCCCCTGCCCTTCTAACTCCTCCCGAAGGAGCCTGGCAAGGAGCTTTCCGGTCTGCCTGGAATTGAGCCCCCCCGGGGATTTGTCCCCAGTTGGATTTCAGAAAGACCCCCCACTCTTTTAGAATATCTTCCATTCCCTCAACTACCATTGCGCCCGCGACGGCGTACTTTCGTCCCCCGGCTCCCGCGGACCCTGCAAGACCATCGCGATGCACAAACAGATCTCTCCCTTGTTCAAGGGCAAAATCGGCTGTTATGAGTGCCCCCGACTTTTCCGGAGCCTCCACTACGACAGATCCCCGGGAGAGGCCGCTGATCAGCCTGTTTCTTTTCGGAAAGTTGTACCGCAGAGGGGGTGTTTCCGGAGGAAATTCGCTCATTATGCACCCCCCAGAAAGAAGGATCTGCCGGCCAAGGGACCTGTTTGCACCGGGGTATATAGCGCTCACTCCGTTACCAAGGACGGCAACAGTCTTTCCATCCCCTCTTAATGCCCCCTCATGGGCTTCCGCGTCTATCCCCAGAGCAAGGCCCGAAACCACTGTTAAACCCGCCTTCGCGGCTTCAAAACCCAGCCGCAGCGCGGCTTTTCGGCCCGCTCCCGTTGGGTATCTTGTTCCTACAATCCCTAGAGCGGGAACTTCATTATCAGGAAGGATCCCCCGGTAATATAGTAAAAAGGGTGGATCGTATATTTCTCTCAGCAGAGGAGGAAATTCCTGGTCCCAGTACCATGTCCAGGAAATCCCCTCCCGGGCATCCATTTCGAGGTCCTCTGTCCCACAACGGAGAAGATTCCGAGGGTCCCAGGTCAGCGTTTTCAGTTTCCGTCCGACAATTTCACTGAGGCAGGAAAGAGAAAGGGCCGCAAACTGCTCATTCCCTGTAATCAAATCAGAAAGGAGCAATTTTTCCCTGGTAGATAAGAATCCGATCCGGTGAATGGCGAAAAGGACAGACTTAAGGACCTTCAAAACCACCCTCCTCGATCCAGGCCCTGTTTTTCAAAGCCTGTTCCTTCTTCGCGGGATCCGCGGTATTTTCAATAATCCGGTCGTAGAGATCCAGGGCTGCCTGGCTTTTGCCCAGGGTAAGATAAACCCGGGCAAGGAGGAACATGGCATCGAAGTTGTACTGCTCTTTCTCCATGATCCTTACTAAATAAGGGATCGCCATCTCTCCCTCTTCAAATTCAAAAATATACAGTACCGACAGAGCGTAGAGGGCATCGACATACCGGGAATCTAGACTTAGCGCAGCCTCTTGCAGCCTTTCTGCCTCCCGGTAGAGATCCTCCCGGTCCCCGCTGTCCATCTTCGCTTTCACGAGGTTGGCTGAACAAACCCCCGCGTAGTAATAGAGGATGGGATTTGCCGGATAAACATCCATGGCAAATTGTAACTGCTCGAGAGCAAGACCATACATCTCATTATCCATGTAGGCAGTAGCCAGCATTTTATAATACACCCCGAGCTGTGCTGCGGCTTCAAGCTTTTCCTCGACGATCCCCTTGTACTTTTTTATAGTCTCTTTCAGTTCTTCAATACGCTCTTCCGATGCCTCCTGACCTGAATACTGTGAATCATCCAATTTAAGGAGCCGTTC
>JAGLYY010000020.1 GCA_023131935.1 Spirochaetales bacterium
AACCGAAGAATAGAGGTCCTTTATTTCAAGAAGAGTCATTATGTCTTCCTCCCATCTGATACTGTAGTAATGTTGCCATGATCCGAATGATTCACAGGAGTAACGACAGCTTCCGAACGATTGGATAGAATTTCCCCGAGGGTCACGCTTTCCATCAAACCCGCGATTCTTGCCCCAAGGTTCCGCATAGGAAGGACAATGGAACATTTCCCTTCGATGGAACAGCTCTTTCCCCCCGTGGATTCACAATAGGTATACTGGTAGGGGCCGTTTATCATTTCGTAAAAGGAGAAGAAAGTGACCTGCTTCAGGTCCCGGGCAATTCGATACCCCCCCCGGGCTCCCTGTTCTGAAGTGAGAATTCCCTGACGGGTCAGAGTTTGAAGGATCTTTGAGAGGAGGACATGGGGAAGCCCATATTTTTCGCTCAGTTCCTTGGCAGTTACCAGCCCCCGGGCCCTCTGCTCATAGATATGTTTGAGGGAAATAAGGGCATATTCCGTTCTTCTGTTAATCCAGATCATGCTTCACCTTTAAATTGGACTTATTTTGTCCTATTTAAAATAGTATCATTGGCCTGGATAGTCAACAGAATAATCTCTTTCACAATTCAAAGTTTTTTTATATAGTTAGCTATATACCTGATTCAGGAGGAGCTCAACTTGAATTATCAGTCATTAAAAGAGAAGAAAAAACCTCCCGTCAAGATTCACGGATGGTTAACCGGTTTGTTAGGGTGGACCCTCGGGATCTTCCTGAGAATTGCCTATAATCTTAAGGTAGAAAACCGGAACATTCTGAGTGAGCTTTCTCCCCCGTTTCTCCTGCTTCCAAACCACATGAACACCTTTGATCCCTTTATTATTGGGACCATCCTTCCCTGGCGAATCAGTTACATTGCTTCGGACTCTCTTTTCAGAAATAAACAACAACGGTTTCTTTTAAAGCTTTTAGGAACAATTCCAACAACAAAAGCCATGTCCGATTCCCGGACCATAAGGATGGTTGTGGATGTAATAAGACACAAGGGAGTTGTGGGATTATTTTCAGAGGGACAGCGGACCTGGGATGGAGTCACTCTGCCCCTCTATTACTCAGCCGCTAAACTCATTAAATTCTTGAAGGTACCGGTGCTGCCCTGCCTGCTGAAGGGGGGGTATCTTTCCCTTCCCAGGTGGTCCCCCCACAGGAGACGAGGCCGACTAAAAATATCCTTCCAGAAAGTTCTAACAACCGAAGAAATCAGGAAACTCTCGGTAGATCATATATACCAATGGCTTACAGAAGCCCTCTCATTTGATGAATTCGAGTACCAGAGGAATCACCATATTATTTTCCGCTCTTTCCACCGGGCGGAATTCCTTGAATGCATGCTTTTTTACTGCCCCTCCTGTGGAGGCAGTGTCACCCTCCGTTCAAAGCGGAACAGACTCTGTTGTACTGCCTGCGGTGCTCATACAAGGGTCAACATGGAGGGATTTTTTACTAACCAGTCCTCCGGATTTCCCTTTGAGACAATGAATGAATGGAACCAATGGCAGCTAAAAAAACTGAGGGAAAAAATCGCTTCAGGATCTTTTAAAGACCAAACGGTCTATATTGATAAGGAAGTTTCGGTATTTCACGGCTACCGGTCAGATCCCTTAGAACTTCAGGGAAAAGGGACTATCAAACTCCACTACGCTTCCCTGGAAATTGAAACCTGTGGTCCTGATGGAAACTGCCGGATCCCTATAGCGGAGATGAGCGGGATCCATGTGGTTATGCATAATACCTTTGAGTTCTACTACGAGGGCATCCTTTTCAGCTTAAAATTTAAAGACCGGCGTGATTCAGGGTATAAATACCTCTCTTACATCGAAGCTTTCCGGGAGATTATCCTGAAACTGGAAGATACGGAAAAGGTCCCGCCGAAGGCTATATGAAGCTATAAGAGTTATAAAAAACTGCGGATATGGGCTGTAAAAGTATGGTGTAACGCTGATTGGACACGGATGATTTTTTGTTTAGGAGTGGAACCACGGATTTACACGGATGGTCCAGGTCTGTGGTTGTTCCTAATTCTTTTCCTCCTCAGTTTTTTTTCATTATACCGCTACCCAAAGACCAGTGGTAGAATTGATTACCAATAGCAGTTCTGAGAATGATAATCACCTGGTAAACTCATTCGTGGAGAGACAGGATATATCCCTGAAAAAGTTTACCGCTCTTGTTGATATTGATTTTTCCAATAGCACTATTCATAAGAAGCCACAGAACACACAGAGAATGAGGAGATTGGTTAAGCCATAGCGCTCCGAGGCAGGTTCCGGCCCGGGGTTGATGTCTCAAACTAATATTTAGCGCCTTTGCGCCTTAGAGCCTTACTGTGAGAATTCCTTAAGATCGCTCATGCCAGGCAACAAAAAACACAAAAATATATCAAACCTTTTCTGGAATTTGAAACGCCAGTTACTAAATCCCCTTTATATATTGTAAATGCCAAGGTATTTGGTTATTCTTTCAATATGGAGAGCAGAATGGAAGCTATGATGGAAGTCCTCGAGCAGGAGCTTGAAATCCGAAGCGACATCAAAACGCTGGCGGAAATTGTAAAACAGGGCTTTGAACATACCGATAAACGTTTTGAAGACATGCAGAGGAACATGGACAAACGCTTTGAAGATATGAATAAAAAGTTTTCCATGATGTTTACCTTCATGAACATCGGGTTCACTATCATTGTGCTGCTGACAGTCCTTTTCAAATTTATTGCTTGATTGTGGTCCAAAAACTTCCTCCATTCTTCCTCTGTGCTCTCCGTGGCAAAGATTATTATTCGTTTAAAGAAAGAAGCCACAGAGCACTCAGAGGATGAGGAGATGGGTTTGAGCAACTAACGGGAGCCTATAGGGAATTGGCGTATCACTTTCTTCTTTTCCGAGGGTGATGCTTATGTTGTTGATTATCGTGATTATCACTAGGAGAATTCTATGAATATAAAGCGAAAACCCACACACCCCGGTGTATTGTTGAAGGAGGAAATACTGATTCCTCTTGATTTAACAGTAACTGAAGCTGCAAAAGACCTTGGCGTATCAAGAAAAGCTCTATCGGAATTTCTTAATGAAAAATCATCTTTAAGTCCGACAATGGCGGTCCGGATTGCTAAGGCAACAAAAACAACTCCGGAGAGCTGGCTGAATATGCAAACGAAATTGGATCTTTGGAAAGCGGAGCAAAACGAACCAATTGTAATTCCTTTTCCGAGTTATAGTAGTTCGAAGCAAGATGTGCAGGAAGGTTGAGGGATTCGAACCACGACTGACACACCTATACACGATTGGGTTCTAAGCTTCTATAGTAATTTACTTACTGTTTTTCCCATGTCCTGCTCGCCTTCCCGCAAGCAAGGTCAGGCTCTGTAGGGAGGAGAGTTTAACCACGAATGTCCACGGATTTACACGGATGTTCCGGGTCGGCGATTTTTCATAAATGATTTGCTCTCAAATGAATATTGATTTACAATTGCATTAAAGATAAAAGATACAGGTAATAAGATGAATCGGTCATTAGCGCGTTCCGAGCGGTTTAAACGTCTTGAAATGCTTCTCCTTTCTCATCCGGAGGGTCTTTCCCGTGCGGGAATTGCCAGGCGGCTGGGTGTCAGTAA
>JAGLYY010000200.1 GCA_023131935.1 Spirochaetales bacterium
TATACCCGCCTGTTTCTTCCTTGGTGCCTGCCCAGGCTGTTATGATAAGTTCCGCTATCCCGGCTTCTTTCAGGATACTGAAATCAGGTTTGAAATTCCTGATATCCATCTCGGTGGGTAACTCGACAAAAAGGAGGTCTTCAGTTTTCCCGGTGTATAGTACTCCTTCTGAAAAGAGGGGTTTCAGATCTTCCGGTAGATGAGATTCCTCTACATCGGTTGCGGGAAAATCAAGGACAATTCCATCAGAACTTTGAACGGCAGAGAGAATACCGCTCCGGGTTTTGAAGTTTAACTCCCCCGTTATCCCGTACTCAGTAAAAAGGATATGGGCGGCGGCAAGAGTCCCGTGGCCGCAGAGGTCCACTTCACATTTGGGAGTAAACCACCGGAGATCATACAATCTCTGCCCATCCAGGTCTCCCGCAACGGAGGTTTTTGCCTGGGGTACGACGAAAGCGGTTTCCGAAAGGTTCATCTCCATCGCTATGTTTTGCATCAGTTCCACATCGAGGATTTCATCAGTCACACAGACCCCTGCCGGGTTTCCCTTGAATGGTTTCTCACTAAAAGAATCTACCTGATAGATAGTCAGTTTCATTGTTTTCACAGCCTTCCTTTAATTTGTAGTACGAAGTTCAGGTCTCTGATAAAGAACTTTCCCCTCCTTCATAGTCAACTGAACAAGATTGGCGCCAAAGTAATAGGCGATCTCCTCAGGGGTAGTTATATCAAGGATCACCACATCCGCTTTTTTCCCTGCTTCAAGGCTTCCAACCTCGTTACCCCGTCCGATTGCCCAGGCAGCATTTATCGTTGCGGCGGTGATGGCTTCGGAAATCTCCATTCCGCAGAAAAAGGCCCCTAAAGTGATCATCATCTGCATCGAGTAGGAGGGACAGCTCCCGGGGTTGAAATCGGTAGCCAGGGCAAAGGGGGTACCCGCTTTCCGGAACCGTCCGGCATCGGGATATACATCTGACTGAAGGAAAAAGGGTACTCCCGGCATCAGGACCCCGATGGTTCCTTTATCTGCCATAAGACTCAGCTGCTCATCACTTATCCGCTCCAGGTGGTCAGCCGATATAGCACCGAGCAGGGCAGCATCTTTTGTTGCCCCTAAATCGTTGAATTGTCCTGCATGGACCTTTAGGCCGAACCCGGTCTTCTTTGCCGCCTTGAGGAGTAGCTTCGTTTCCTCCGCTGTAAAGGCCCCGTCTTCACAGAAAATATCAAAGAACTCCGCTTTGCCCCTGAATCTTTTAAGGCTGTCTCCCCCAAGCCACTTCATATATTCCGAACGGTCTATATCCCGGGGGATCGTATGGGCACCAAGATAGGTGGCAACTATATCCATCGGATGTTCCCGGGAAAGCCGATTAATAACATCAAGCATCTTTTCTTCGGTTTTTTCATCCAGACCATAACCACTCTTTATCTCCACAGTTGTGGTGCCATGTTCTACCATCCGGTCCAGCCTGTCGAAACCAAGGTGATAAAGCTCCTCCGGTGTTGCCCCGCGGGTAGCCTTCACGGTGGAATGAATCCCCCCCCCGCTTTTGAGGATCTCCAGGTAGGTAACTCCCTTAAGGCGCTGTTCCATCTCCCCGGACCGCTTTCCCGCGAAAACAGTATGGGTATGGCAGTCGACAAAACCGGGCATTACAAGGTTCCCATGTGCATCGATAATCTCACCGGCTTCAGGATAACTCCTTTGAATCTCCACGGTGGTTCCTGCCGCAAGGACACGATCTCCACGAACGGCAAGAGCTCCATCCTCAATGAGGCAGAGCTCCTTCATTTCCTCTCCCCCCCTTGGGCGATTCGCCCCAGCGAGGGTAAGGAGGTTTGCATTGATAATAAGCAGGTCGGCTGGTTTCATCCCCTTTATCCTGCCTGTCCTTCCAGGTGTTTCCTGGCGGAAGCAAAAAGCCGTCTTTTAATCCGCTGTATCTCTGAAAGAAGATCCTCTACTTCCCTGGATATTTCCTTAACGAAGGTTTCATCCTTAACCTCCGGAAGATTTATCCGGACATTCAGATAGGCCCCCTCTCCCGCTGCCTCAGCCTGAATAACAGCCACAGCGGCATCCGATAGGGCGTTTGGGTTCCCCCGTTTCAGCACTTTTTCCGAAAGGAGGGCGAGGTCCTTCGACAATCGTAAGGTTTCCATCGGGACAAGGGTCATCCCTTTAGCCCCCTCTTCCATAGCGGCATCCCGGGTCCTCTTATCCTCATCGGTTTCCTTTGGAAGCCTCATGACCTCCATATAGGTATTGAAGGCATTGGTATCAATATCGATCAGTTCGAGGAGCCGGTCTTTCAATTTCTGAGCTTCCAGGGAAACCTCTTCCATAAGCTTGAATGCCCGTTTGTGCTCCCGCTTTCCATAGGTAAGATTCGCGACCATAGAGGTAAGCCCCGCGGAGAGCGCACCGCTAAGGGCTGAAACACTCCCGCCGCCCGGAGCCATTGAATCAGAAGAAAGTTCGTTTACGAAACCGCTGACGGTCATGTGGCGAAGTCCCTTCTCCTCCCCTTCAATCGCGTACTCAATGATCTTTTCCTTCGGATTAAAGGGAACAGTATCGTTGAGTCCAAGAGAGAGAATAGCTACATGGATGATCTCAGCCTCCGGTATCCCGACGTTTTTCCCCATCTTTCGCAGGTAATGCACACCCGAATCCATAAGGGCCTTCCTGGGAAGAAGCCCGATTACCTCACTTCCGGTAACCCGGAGTCCCCGTTTCTCCGCTTCCTCTGAAACCACATCAAAGGCATGGTGAAGTCCTGTCTCATGATAATTTGTAAGATTAATAGTAACCTGGGCATACCCATATTCATCGATGTACCATCCGGCTGCCTGGCAATTCTTAAGCCTTCCGGGGACCTTGAGAGCTTTGCCATTTTCATCCCTGATAATGACCCCCTCTTTATCCCTTTTCGCCCGCCCCCGTTCCCGGACTGTAAGGGCAATGTCACTTGCGAGTTTCCTGTCCCGGGTACTGATATTGATATTATAAGCAAGGAGAAAATCCCGGACACCCGTTGCTGTAGCGCCGGCTGTTGGATTGAATTTCGCGGGGCCAAAATCAGGCTTGAAATCGGGGTCCTTATGTTTCTCTTCAAGGGCCTCGTATTCTCCTTTCCTGATATCCGGAAGCTTAACCCTGTCTTCCCGCCGGGCAGCCTTCGCGTAGAGGTACATGGGAATACCCAGTTCTTCCCCGGCCCGTCTGCCAAGCTCCTCCGCTAATGGAACACATTCCTCCGCGGTAATCCCGCTGACAGGGATAAAGGGACACACATCGGTGGCGCCCATCCTGGGGTGGGCACCTTTATGTTTCCTCATGTCGATGAGTTCCGCGGCTTTGGCGACACCCCTGAAAACACCTTCAACAATGATATCAGCGTCGCCGACGAAGGTAACAACGGTACGGTTTGTATCCGCCCCCATATCCACATCGAGCAGTTTAATCCCCTCGACGGAACAGATGGCATCGGTGATCTGCCTTATTACCGCTTCATCTTTGCCTTCACTGAAGTTGGGTACACATTCTACAAGTCTTCTCATATATTATTCCTTTTATATCTTCCTGATCGTTGTATCGATAACACACCGATTATACCCCTGCCCCGTGGTATCTACAACTTTAAGAATCTCTTTATTTAAGGTAATAGTAATATTATATGTCCCTTCTTCAGCTATTGCTCTTCGCGTATCTTTAATTTCCTCTTCCAGCAGCTTGCAAGGTAAATGAAAGGTGTATCAAGAGCGGCTACAATCCATTTCAGAAGGTAGGTAGAAACAATAATCTCAAAGAGTATCTTCCCTTCAAAAATCCCGTAGAAAGCGATAAAGGTGAAAATGAGTGTATCGATCAGCTGGCTCACCATGGTACTCAGGTTGTTCCTGAGCCAGATCCACCGGGTCCCCGGGACCTTCTTCCTCCAGTAATTGTATGCCCAGACATCATGAAGCTGAGAGATCATGTAGGCTGTCAGGCTGCCTATAGCGATCCTCGGCATGATGGAAAAGAGAGTAACCAGGGATCCTTGAGCGAAGTCCTCCAAAGAGGGACGAAAGAACAGGGCAAGGTTCATCAGGATGGTCATCACAATCAGAGCACCAAAGCCGATGTAAACCGCCTTTCGGGCATCCTTTTTCCCATAATTCTCGCTTAATATATCAGTTATGAGAAATGATGAGGCATAAACGATATTACCAAGAGTTGCTGTTATCCCGAAGAGTTCGATGGTTTTAAGAACTTGGATATTCGCAATTATTATCGCGATGGGGATCCAGAGAAACAAGCCGAGTTTACCGAGAAACCGGTAAAAGAGCATGATTGCCCCGAAATTCACCAGGAGCATTACAAACCACAGAAGCTCGTTCAGGTAACGGAATTCATTGATAAGATAGGAAAACATAGGTACCTCCAGTTTTGTTCAGGCGGGAGCTGTGACCGCCGTAGGGGTTCCGAGAGTACCTTAAATTGCTGAGATGTGCAATACGGAAATATATCAACTTTTCCGTATTTCCGCCTTAGCTTTCGCCTTGCAAGAACTCCGTAGTTCGATACAATTTTAAGGGGAAAACCTTAAAACCGCTTACTACAGGCAACATTTTGGATTATTATTTCATCTTTCATAAGCCCCGAAGGGGCATAATATCTTAATAACACAGGGGGAAGCCCTGTGTTATGGCGCGGTCATAACTCTCCAAGCCCTGAAAGGGCGATATAATTATTCCCAGATATAACGCTCATCAAATACGACTTCATTGAGAGTTACAGTTTGCCCAATCTCTTACAAACCCAGTTTTGATAATCCTCAGCCATAAAGAATAATTCCTTCTTTAGACGCTGTGCTATAAATCATATTTTTATCGTATTTATTCTTTTCCCATTTCTCTGAATCCACCGCTATCAGGTCTACCGGCACAGGTATTTTATTTTCATAAAAAGCGCGATAGATAGCACTTGTCAGCTTTCTTTCGTTGCCTATGTCGTTTTTGATTATAAGAAAATCATAATCGCTATCTTCGGTACCCTCTCCTCGTGCTATTGATCCAAAAAGTATTACTTTATCCGGATGAGCGGATTGGAGGATTACGTTGAGGATTTTCTTTACCAATGCGTCCTGTTTGTTTACTGCTCTTCTTTTAGTTCCCATGAAATCGCTTTAACCTCCTAAAAGGCTGATAACCAAAGGACCTTTAAAGGAACGATTGTAATGATCTTCATCCACTTTTACAATCCCAGGGCTTCCGCGGCCCCTTCCGCGATCTCACGGTTTTCCTTGAGTTCTTCAAGCAGTTTCCTGCCAAGGTTATCGTGGGCCTGCTTGTAGTTGAGGCCATGCTCTTTTATTTCCGTTGATTCCCAGGAGTAGATTATCTTTTCCCCCAGAAAAATGGATAAAACCCCCCTCCCCCTGGTGGTAAAGATGCCGTATTCGTTTTCCGGAATATCTGTATAGGTAATTTCAAGGAGGACCTTGTTCTCACTACCCGATTCTGTTATTTTTACCGGCAGGATTGGGCCCAAGACGCCGCGGAAAGCCGCGGGATCTGCGTCACCCCGGAATTCAAACACTGCCAGAAGTGGTTCATAGCGTCCGAGAAAACCCCAGGAGGGGACATCTATGGTGCGGAAATATGTTTTCTCGTCGATTCCGATTTCATCGGCAAGAAGGGTAATCCAATAACTCTCCGCTCCTTCCTTTCGAATCGGGAGAGCAAGAGACGCCTCAATCTCACCGTTATTTCCGCTTTCAAAGCGGCCTAAAAGGTTACCACCTTCGGCAAGAATGGCCATGGGAAGCCTTCCTGTTCTCCTGTCACTTTCAATCCGGACTGTAAGCGAAAGGGTACCATCGAAGGCTACCGGAAGCTCCTCGGTCAATCCGGACAGAGAAAGCCCCTGGAAAATACCGGATACACTCTCCTCAATAAGGTCGAGAAGCACACCGCTCTTCCCTTCGACACCCCCCTGGATAACAAGCGCATAGGGAGATTCAAGGAGCATATTATGAACCGTACTCAGGGCATTGAGTTCGCTGTATACTGTTCTCCCTGCGTCCCGATAAAGGGGACCAAGAATGTCTTCTGACCGTCCTTCAAGGGCTTCTATCGCCTGTTCCTGGCGGATCTGCCATTTTGCCTTTGACAATCGGACATACACCCAGGCTCCCGCGGTTTTAGAGAAATAGGAATCAACTATCTCAACCTCCTGGAGTTCCTGGTTTATCTGCTCTTCGATAAGAAAGGTGACTGATTCGGAATATTCTTCTCCGGTACTGCTTTCCATGAGAATTGTTGCTTCGCTCTGAATTTTTGTGGAAA
The DNA here is from genome assembly GCA_023131935.1 of Spirochaetales bacterium. Classification (GTDB taxonomy): domain Bacteria; phylum Spirochaetota; class Spirochaetia; order JAGLYY01; family JAGLYY01; genus JAGLYY01. Next base: position 6,346 of record JAGLYY010000200.1, read on the forward strand.
TTGATGCCGCCAGGTTCGATAGGGCTATATCTCTTGCCCTCTGCTGGTCCTCCGCCCTATTCCCTGAATCTGATGAACCGATCCCGATAAAATAAGAGGTATCAACGGGATAATTCCGTACCCAATCCGGCTCCGCTTCCACGGGCGGCGCTGAAGCACAGGCCGCGAAAAAAGATAAAAGAGTCAGCAAAATGATTGTTCGTTTCACTATTTTTCTCCTTTCAGAGATCTGCTGCCCGAAAGGCTGCAGATTGCCAAGCTGTAATAGATATTTTCATCGGGGCTTACCCAACGGGCAATCACGGTAAAATTCTTTATATAAGCGGAGGAAAACTCCCCGGTCTGCTCCCTGCTGCCGGACAGGGGACCGGTTTCCGAGGTTTCCACTACCCGTTTCGCGTGAAGATCAATCTGTTTCCCGAGCTCTATCAGGGCCTGCAGATCGGCGGTAATTCGGCTCCATGCCCGGTAACGACGCCTCTCTGCCATGCCCATGGCAACTGCCCAACCAGGGATTAAGGGTGTACTGGTTATCCATGATGGAGGAACCATTGCAAGATTCGAGGGAATCTCAAGCTCAGATACCATTGAAGCCGGGAATAGAGCACTTACCCCCGTGCCCTCGTCATCCTGAAAACTTGAAAGAATCTCAAGTTCTTCCAGAATTTGTGTTTCCCGCTCCTGGTCCCATTTTATCGCTGAATTTTCCGTCAATCCAAGTGTCATTACCATCTCGGCAGACAGGCGGGCTGATATAACCATCACTCCTTCCCATACTGCCGCCTGCCGGGCGAGGATCTTATAACACTCTTCGTACTCATCCTGCCTGTTTGCCATCCTTGGTACTTCGGCGAAAAACACCGGGTATCCCCCTTCAGGCAGCGAAAGCAGCACCTGCCGGGGGCGGAACTCAGCCAGAGCAGGTTGGCTCTCCCCCCTTTCAAGGAGGGAAGCATGATTATCAGTGGTAGCACAGCTTTCTAAGAAAAGCAGAGTCAGGAACAGAGTTGCCGTTATGGTTATCCATCTATATTTTTTCATCTCTCACGGTACAGTATAGCAAGAAAGGCGCGGTTCTGCCGCGCCTTTCCAATTAAATCTACAGATTATAGATTCCGGGTCACTTTGCCTGTCCGTTACTTCCCCGTTGGGGTTGAGACAGTTGGATTGTTCTCCAGTTGATGATCTAATGCCTGCAGTGCCTGATCGGCCTTAAACTCCGCGAAAGCAGCCGCTTCGTTCCGGATGAAATCATTGGCTACAGCATCAAAATCATCCTTAAATGCATCTTTTGGATACATTATCATGACCCACCAGCCGCCATCTGCTACCTGCTCTCTCCTGACTGTTACAGCCCCTTTCAATTTGAAATCGGTGATCTGTCTGGCAATACTTTCGGCAAACTGTATGACCTGGGTATTGTCGCCCTCTCCCGCTTCCTGGGCGTAACTGGTTACCGCTGCCTGCACAGTTGTTTCGACCTGGTTGGCGATATCCACCCGGGCATTTGTTTCAGCTACCTTCAAAGAAAGGGCGGCATTAGACTGTTTACCATACCCGACACCATAAATAGCATCGGTAGCAATTGGAGGATTCAATACGAAATCAGGAAGTCCGGAAATTTCCTTTACCGGCTCTTCTACCGGTTCCGGTGCCGAGGCACAACCTGCGAAAATCAGGGCAATGACCGCGAGAATAAGGAATAGTTTTATCACTTTCATCTGTTTTTCTCCTTGATAATGACTCAATAATAACGTAGTCCCCAACGGTGATTTTATCAATAGTTATAAATAAAAACTCTTATTTTTTGACATATTAAGAAAAAAAAACTATTCTACTAATGATGAAAAAGCTGAAAACCCATTATTACCTTATTGATAACCTCACCAGCACCAATGCGGAAAAACTTACCGTGGCCTGTAACGCAATCCCGAATATGGCTGATGCTGTTGCTAACGTTATGTCCGGGGTCCTGACTATCAAGGGTGGATATATCGATGACAAAGCGGTGAAACTTGCCTGTCAGTTTGTCGGAGTCTCTGTAAGGATGAAACTGAAGAAACGGGATGCAAAAGCGCGTTAATCGCTTGACCTATTCATCAACTTCCATTTACTATTTTCCTGAGTTGAGGCCCCCTTGTGGAATTTGAAGAAATTGACCTGGACAAAGAGTTTCCCGATTCATTATCCAATCTATTCCTGAATGAAGGAAATATCGGATGGTTTCTCTGGTCCATCGGAGCAGAAACCAGGCAGGAACAGACAGATTTTCAGAAAATATTCCGGGTTATCCAGAAAAAGAACAGCCTTTCCATTACCCATCAGGAGCTGAACACTCTTGGTATTAAGGCGCGGTCAAATCCCCTTATTACCAAGCTGCTCAGATATGGATATTGTTTGTTAAGCAGCAACGATATCGTCCTTAAAAAGTTCAACCTCGATGTCGGGAACTTCGAAGCCTTCCTGAAATCCATTCGCGACCGGTTTAAGGTAATGGATAGAGAGGGAGATCACCGATACCAGCTTTTCCCAACAGCGCAATTTCTGAATTCCAGGATAGACAAAATTCGTTCAATTGAAGTAGAAATGGTGGATCATATCTCCTCAGATATCATCATCCAGGAATGTGATCTCCTGGAAATCCGGTTCACAACGAAACCTCTCCCGAATATTCTCCTTCCCATAGAATTTTTCGATGATTTGGAAAAGATCTGTCTCCAGAAAATGATCTACCATCTTGCAAAGTTCGCCGGGGAGAAGGCTGATTTCTTCTCGGAAAAAATAGAAAACAACCGTGTAACCAGGGCAAGCGTTGACCATCGCTTCGTCCAGGATGAACTTGGCAGAATCAACAAGAAAACTGACCGTGAGGCGCGGGAAGAGTATACAAAGATCCTGCTCCGGGACCTGTTTCAGAACAGGGAAAAGACCTTCTATTTTATCACCGACCTTGCTTCAGAATCGAACAATTATATTCTTACCCGGTATGACTACCACAATCCTCTGCACTTTGATTTCCTCCAGACCCTTGAAATTCTGAAACACAAATTTCTTCATCATGGATCTCCTTCGGACATCGGTGTTTCAACCCTGGTAAAAGTAATCCATGAAGATCTGAAACTTTATGTCACTGAAGATGAACTGAAATGGAATGTTCTACGGGAAGATCCCCGGATTACAGACCAGCACTGGGAAGAGTTATACCAACGATTCCTGCGGGAATTCGTTTCTGACCCCGGCGACCGTCCCCGGATACTTCGATTTTTTATACGGAATGAGGAAGGGAAGGCTGAGAAAATTTTTATTCATATCCTGAACCTTAACCGCTTCCTCGATCTTCAACTCCGCCATGCGAAACCGGAGCTGGACCGAAAACTGAGGTCCCATTGGTTTGAAGAACTCGCGGAACACCGCTATTTACGCTCCATGTTTGACAATGATTCTTTCAATGAATCGATTTTGCAAATAGTGAAGGAAAAACACCCTCTTTTAGAAGGGATGATCCATGAAAACTCCCTATACCAGACCATAGATAAAATTGAACATCCCTCAGTATTTGTTGATAAACTCAAACGTTTCAAAGATAGAAACATCTATAGGGTGTTTGATTTCCGAAATACCGATCTCCTCAATGAAGCATACGGGGAGATTTTAGATACAAAAGGACTATTTGGCCGGTTTTTTTTCCGGATTTTCCATTGGCTCACAATGAAAATATACTTAAAACGGCTGGAAGAGCCTCTCGAGGAGAAAACGAGAGCAAACGGAAAAGGTATTGAAAGCAATCTGTTTGTTGCGGAGTCTGAAAATGCAGCCCTGGCAGCAGCGGGGGTCAATTCTGAGGAAGCCCTTACCAGTGAGGTGGACCGGCTGTGGAATAAAATACCAAAAACCCAGCTTCAAAGAAATCATATTGATCAGAATGTTGCCGGAGATCTGAATTCCTTCTTTCAGGGGAAACAGGAGATCCATGTACGGGCCCTGAACATCATTGTTGAGACGAATCTCAACAGGATCCTCAACCAGGCTCCCTATTTGAATGGATATTCGAAACAAATAGCGAAGTACATCCGTTACCAGATGTTCCTGACGATATACCGGGATTCTTTCATGCGAAGCAAACTGCGATTTTAAATAGCTGCTATTAATCTTTTTTCTTTTTTTTCTTTGGATACCGGATGTTGACATCTCCCATAAGAACAAAGGCTTTAACCCGTAAGGTAGGGGCATTTGGGTCTTCCTGCTCTATGGTAGTGTCGGAAAAATCTGCCATGACAGGTATACCCTTTGATTCAACATTGAGTCCCTGGGGCACAATAATATTTACATCTCCCATCATACAAAAAATATTAAGATCACTTACACCTGGCGGAATTTGAGCTTCAGTATAATCGAGATAGGCTTCCCCCATCACACAGATTGTATTGGTGTACCGGGCGGGTTTCCAGAGTCCTTTTCTTTTTGTCGATCCCATTAAAGTAAAAAACGTACCCGCGCTTTCGACCTTGCCGGAATTAATTGAATATTTCCCGGGAATCATGGAAGAATGATCTTTCGGCACGTCAGGCAGGTCCTCTACAAGGGAAAGGAGTTCCCCCTTCGAATTGGTATTCGTTGCAATAGAAATCCTTTTTTCAAAGACATCTTCCTCAAGATAATCGAGAGCGTAATTTTCTTTCAGCCTTTCAATGACTTCCGTTCGCAGCTTTTTTGTTGGACCTGGATCGAACTTCTGAAGATCTGACATGACTTCTCCTTCACAGAGAACATACGGTGATTTCTTAGCTCAGTCAACAACATCTTTCTTTACGGTTATAGTAACTATTCAAGTTGTTTAGACTGTAAAGGGAAGGCTGTAGGGGAAGAAGGCTGAAGGCTATTAGGCTGTAGGCTGTTAGGCTTTGGGAAGTCAGCTCATGTATTCCTTCACTGGGGAAATCCTTGGTTTCCCGATAGATCAGAAGCACTACTTCGTCAGCCAATCCTACCTAATAGCCTACAGTCTATCTACCTACAGCCTTCCCCCTACAGCCTAATTCCCCTCAGCTGAATAGCTACCGGTTTTATAACTATTGCTTCACATGATGTAGAGTGATAGAGTGTAGTGAATATGAGATGTCCCCATTGTGGTCACCTGGATGATAAGGTACTTGAATCACGGCAAAATGGCAGCGCAACCACCATTCGACGCAGGAGGGAATGCCTGGCCTGTGGTTACCGCTTTACCTCCTATGAGAGGATCGAAGAAAAACCCCTTATGGTCGTCAAGCGAGACGGCCGGCGAGAACTCTTTAACCTGCAGAAACTGGAGCGGGGGCTCCGGAAATCCCTGGAGAAACGGCCTGTCTCTCAGAATACTATTGAGGAAACCCTCCATGCCATTGAGGATGAAGCTGCAATACGGGGAAAGACCTCCCGGGAAATCTTCACTGAAGAACTGGGAGAGATGATCCTTAAACGGTTATTCTCCATCGACAAGGTCGCTTATGTCCGTTTCGCCTCGGTATACAGAATGTTCTCCAATGTTGACGAATTCGTGCGGGAGATTGAAATGCTTTCCCGGAGGAACAGCGAAGAGTAATCTGGAAGCGTGGTATCACACTCCGATATGATTCATTGCCTGTTGAACAGTCCAACTCTCGTGAACCAGTCCCGTCATCGCCTCTATCATACCCCTGGTGTTTCCATGCTGCCAGATGTTCCGTCCGATGGCAATTCCACGCGCCCCTGCCTGCATGGAGTAATACACATCCTTAAACAATGTCTCAAGGCTATCCGTTTTTTCATCGCCCAGGATAACAACGGGAACATGACAACCCTCAACCACCTCCCGAAAGCTATCGGGATCTCCGGTGTAGCAGGTTTTTACGATGTCTGCACCGATTTCCGCCGCTGCCCGTGAGGCCAGTTTAATGCCGGCAGGATTCGCCTTCTTTAAATTTTTTCCGCGGGCCATTGCTTCTATCATAAGGGGAAGACCCCACCTTTCACATGAATCAGCCAAAAGAGATGCCTGCCTGATAAACTCCCCCTCTTTCTCATGCCCGAATTTCACCGTGACAGCCGCGCCGCATGCGCCATACAGAAGAGATGCTTCCGCGGAGGATATCATTTCCTCCTCGAATTTCCCTCCAAGGACCGTAAAGCCTCCGGTTAAGCGGAGTATAAGTGATGTACTTCGGTCCCAGGCATCGCCGGCCGCACGAGCGAATCCACGGGTAGTAAGGACACTGTCGGCACCTCCGTCAACACAATCCATTATTAGCTGATGGGGATTATTTATCCCTTCCATTGGACCGGCAATACCGCCATGATCGATCACCACGATAACCGAGTTTCCCGTGCTTTTCCTGAAGATAGAATTCATCCTGATCTGCTTTCCGATGTTCATTTATTCTCCTTATCTTCGATCCCGGCCATTTCTGAAAATATATGACGCATGTTTTTATATGTTTCCCGATACATAGAAAAAAGATTGTCATACAGGTTCTTGTTATCATTCTCCGGTTTGAACACTTTTCCGATTTTCACATTTTTCTCGGACGCTTCTCCCAGAGAGGAAAACTCACCGAGGCCATAAAGAGCGACACAGAGATTCCCTACGAGTTCAGATTCACTAATTTCCGGAACTAAAATGCTTTTCCCGGTGATATCCGCTTTGATCTGATTCCAGAGTTCGCTCTTCGCGGGATTTCCGGTAATTCTGAGCTCATCTACAAAGATATCATGTTCCTCCATGACAGACAGGACATCACGGATTGCAAATCCAGTGGACTCTATAACGGCCCTGGCCATCTCCTCCACACCGTGATGTAACGCAAGCCCGGTAAATACACCCCTCGCGTGAGGGTCCCAGATTGGGGCTCTTTCACCTGTCAGGTAGGGAAGAAAAAGTAATTTTCCCGATCCTGCTCTCGCCTGTGAAGCCTTTTTAAACAGCTGCGCAAATGAGATCTCTTTACCAAAGAATATACTTTTAAACCAATCCAGCGCTTTCCCGGAAGTCGAGATGATACCTGTGACGTTCCAGTACTCCCGGACAATATGCCTGTAACACAGGAGTCTGGAATCATCGACTTTTTTCTGAGAACAGATATTGATTCCCTCGGAGGTCCCCGCTCTATCACACCCTCTTCCAGGTACGACCGTGGCAGTACCCAGAAGCGACATGAGGAAATCGGGGCCCCCGGCAAAGACGGGAACACCGCTTTTGATTCCCATGGTTTTTGCAGCCCGTTTTGTCACGTTCCCTGCCGGATGTCCGAAATCAACAAAAGGGGGAAATTTTTCTTTATCCATATCAAGCAGGGTGATCAGTTCATCAGTCCAGATAAATTTTTCCAGCCCATCCCCGGGGAAAACCATCACCGCCCCTCCTGTCAGGAAATATGTGATATATTCGGGACAGGAAAAAAAGAAACAGGTTTTTTCGAAAATCTCCGGTTTATTACGTTTTATCCAAAGAACTTTTGGGAGAAAAAAAGTGGGATCAACATATTCCCCGCTCTGCTCTTTTATTATCTTCGCCTCTTCAATCCCCCGGCGATCCATCCATGTCATAGCTGGATAAAGAGGTTTTCCGTCACCTCCTGTTGGTACCAGGGTGGGACCGTTTCCACTCACAACAATAGCCCGCAGATCTTTCCTGGAATCTGAAAGAAGATTTGGAACAAGCTTTTTCATTACGTTGATCCATTCTTCAGGGTCCGCTTCATGGATCAGTGGGTTATCAGATTCGAAAAGACCAACAGGAAGGGAAGCTTTTTTTATCAGTCTTCCATCTAGGGAGAAGAGAGCGCCCTTTAGCGCAGTCGTTCCGATATCAAAGACAAGTATCATTAATTGGCCTCATGTTCCAGAAGAACTCTATAGGTTTCGCTGGTCATTGCCGCTCTTATCCCATCCTCAATTTCAGAAAAACCGATTTTTTTACTCACCAGTGATTTGACATCAATAAAACCGAACGATAGAAGACGCACCGCAATGTGGAAATCATGCTCTGTTCTTCCTTCACTACCGGTTACAAGATACTCATTTCGGTGAAGAGTATTCGCGTCAACCGGAAAATCGGGCTTATCACCATAAGAAGTGTAAATATTTACCCGGCCGGTTTTTGAAAGGGCATCCAGAGCGCTGCTTAAAGCTGCGTGAGCCGGACTTGTAATTACAACCGCGTCCACCCCTCTTCCATCGGTGAGTTTCATTATTATTCGTGTAAGGTTTTCGTTTTTTGGGTCTATGGTAACCGCGGCCCCTAGCTCGGAGGCTTTCCCGAGACGTTTAACATCCGGATCTGAAACAAAAACCCGGGCACCCATAGCGCGGGCAACCTGCAGATGCATAAGGCCCATAGATCCGGAACCGAGAATTAAAAGATCCTCCCCCAAAGTAAGATTGATCTTTTTCAGTGACCTGATACAGCAAGCTACCGGTTCGGCGAACGCGGCTTCCTCGAAGGAAAGAGAATCGGGAATAGGAAAGACCTGGTAAGCTTTGACAGCTATATATTCGCCAAACCCGCCTAGTATCCGGGTCCCCTGCTTAAACCTGTGCCGGCACATGTTTGATTGACCGGTCCTGCAGTAATAACACTCTCCACACCGTGTGACAAGATCCAGGGCAGCCGGTGTGCCGGAATGTAAATCTGAGAGGACATCAGGTCCCACTTCCACAACTTCCCCGGAAACTTCGTGCCCGGGGATAATAGGATAAAATATTTTCATATCACCCTGGTACAGGCGCTGTTCGAGAGTACAGATACCGCAGTTTTTCAATTTTACCAGTACTTCATCCGATTTTATAACGGGAGTATCAACTTCTCTTACTTCAATATTTCCCGGGCTTACCAAAACTGCCGCCTTCATTTTTTCTCCTTATTCTGTGCTGGTCTTGTGATGCCGCCAGATGGAATAACCGATCATAGCGACCACAGTAATAATATAGGGAAATGCCAGAATGAATTCCGCGGGGATATTGATTGCTCCCTGGGCATAGTTGGAAAAACTCTCGGCAAATCCAAATACGAATGAAGCAATAAGAATACCTATAGGGGTCTTATTGCCCAGATAGATGACTACCAGGGCAATCCAGCCGCGCCCCGAGGTAATATTTGGCACGAAAGCGGAAAGGTTCAGAGTGAGAATCGCCCCTGCAAGACCACAGGTAAAACCGGAGATCAAGATCGCCGCCAATTGGTAGCTGGCGGGTCTTAACCCCAGGGAAGCGATAGTAGACTTTCCCAGACCGGTACCCCTGAGCCTGAGCCCGAAGGGGGTATGATAGATGACCACAGCAGCTATAATTAAACAAAGCCAGCTAATATAAACCAGGATATTGTGGCCAATCAGCAGATCACCCAGTACAGGAATCCCCTGAAGAGCGGGGATGGAGAGGACAGGCAGTTTGGGAATATTTTCGAAGCGGATTACCCCTTTACTCCCGAATAACTGAAAAGCAAGCACAACAGTGAGCCCCGAAGCCAGAAGGTTTGTGGCAAGGCCGGCAATAAAAATATTCGCCTTCAGGTGCAGGCTTATGACACCGAACAGCAGGGCGACCAGCATGGAGGAGAGGATTCCCAGGGTGATTCCAAGGAATATGCTTCCCGTTGCGGCGGTAAAGACAACGCTGAAAAAGGCCCCAATGAGCATCAATCCTTCAAGGGCAATGTTAAGCATACCGGCGAGTTCGGTAAATAACCCTCCTATAGCGGCGAGTAAGAAGGGGGTCATTATTCCCACGGCATTGTGAATCAGTGGAAAAGTGAATTCATTACCACTCATTTGTGTACCCTCTTACGATACCTGATAAATCTGTAGATCGATTGGGCGGTTATCAGGTAAAAGATGATCGATTGGATGATAGTCGCGATCTCGAAGGTAACGTCCGAGTGGAGCATGGCGGCCTTGGCTCCCGCCCCGAGATAGGCAAAGAAAAGCGCGGCCGGCAATACGCCAAGGGGGTGGTTTCTTGCAATCAAGGCAACCGCAATACCATTCCAGCCCATACCAAAGGTGAACTCTTTTAAGGCCATATGGTGAGT
>JAGLYY010000201.1 GCA_023131935.1 Spirochaetales bacterium
AACAGGATGCTGATATCGAGTTTCGATGGTTTTAATATTTGCGGTAATCGGTACTGAAGAGCAATTCCAGGGGTAGTCAGCAGGCTGCTGTTTGGATCATCCATGGGTCCGGTAATAAAATAGTTGACGATCAACACTACGGCACCCGAAATCAGAAATGAAGAAATAAGCAAGTCTGTTCCCCACTTCATTTTAAAGAATCCTGATAGCCCCGCCAGCACTGCTCCGGTTGCCACCCCGGCTGTCAATGCCATGAATCCTCCGAGGAAACCGTTGAAGTTCGGTAAAGCCAGGCAGATGAAGGTTGTTACCAGGGCGCCCGCATACACCTGTCCCTCCCCGCCAAGGTTAAAAAGTGAGGATTTAAAAGCTATGGAAATACCCAGACCGGTAAACACCAGAGGGATGGCTGAATTCAGCATATTGCCAAAGTAGTATCTGTTCGTGAAAGGACCGGCAAAAAAGTAATAGATCGTTTTGCCAGGCTCCTTACTCAGGATGAAAATCAGGATAATCGCAATTATAAAGGCAATGCCCAGAGTTATGACCAGCCCGATCGTTGTCACCATCATTCCGCTCAACTTCCGTCTGTTTACCATAACTAGCTTCCTTCCTTGAAGTCGTCCCGTATACCCAGCATGTACTCACCGATAAGCTCTTTGGAGAGCTCCTGACAATCATGAAACTTCGCGACAATACGACCCCGGTACATCACAATCAATGTATCGGCCAGGCTGAGGACCTCATCCAGATTAGAGGAAATCAACAGAATAGCGGCGCCCTGACTTCGGCACTCCAGGATTTTCTCGTATACGAACTCACTGGAGACTACATCCAACCCCCATGTGGGTTCGGAAAAAATGATGAAATCAGATCGGGATGACAGCTCCCGGGCCAGAATAACTTTCTGGATATTTCCGCCAGACAGGGTCCCGATGGGGACCTCCAACTCGCCGTCAATCGAGAAGTGTCCCTTTAGCCCTCTGCCAAAATCCTGTATTCCGTTCTGATTAATTACTCCCCCTTTGAGAAAGGAGTGGTGATTGGAGATGATCATGTTCTCAAGCACTGAGGACTCAAGGCAGGAGCCTCGATACAACCGGTCCGCGGGCACATAGGCTAATCCACGCTCCCGCAGTACAAAGGCAGATAAATTGGTGATCTCCTCCCCTTTGTGCAGCATGGTTCCGTCAGACACAGTCCGTAATCCGCTGACTACCTCTTCCAGCTCCCCGAGCCCGTTGCCTCCCACACCAGCCATCGCAAGGATCTCTCCCTCATGGACCATGAGATTGACTCTGTCGAGCAGCGGCCTGTCCCGCCCTTTTTCTTTTACAAGGATGTTCTGTAGTTCCAGAACTATTTTCCCCGGCGGCATAATCTGCCGAGCAAACTTGAAACTGATACTCTTGCCGACCATCAACCTTGACAGTTCCTTTTCATCAACATCCGCCGTATCGCGAACTGCTACAATTCTCCCTTTCCTCATCACCGTTACACGGTGAGAGAGTGCTTTCACCTCACCAAGTTTGTGAGTAATAATGATGATCGTCCTGCCACTTTGGCATAAATTACGCAATGTATCGAAGAGTTTCTGAATCTGCTGCTCTGTCAGTGCAGAGGTAGGTTCATCGAGGATCAGGAGATCGGCTTTCCGGTATAAAATCTTGATGATTTCCACCTGCTGTTTCTGGCCTACAGTCAACCGGGCAATCTTCTGTTTTGGGTCCAGGTCAAAGCCGAACTCATCCATAACCTTTTGGACCCGTTGCACCGCCTCTCCGTGGTTGAAAAAAACACCATGTTTTACCGGTTCAATTCCGAGAGTAACGTTTTCCGCTATGGTGAATTCCGGGATAAGCCTGAAATGCTGGTGTACCATACCGATCCCAAGTCTATTGGCATCTAGGGGGCTATGGATTGTAACTTCCTGTTCATTTAAAAAAATCTGACCCTCATCGGAACGTTCCAGGCCATAGAGGATTTTCATTAAAGTTGTCTTCCCGGCCCCATTCTCACCAACAATAGCGTTGATCTCGTTTTTCGCAAGCTCAAAGTTAATGCGATCGTTGGCCAGGACGTTGCTGAGCTGGTAGAACTTGGTGATCCCCCGCATGCTCAGATAGGCCGGTACACTAGTTTTCATCCGGTCTTCCAATTATACTCCCTTGTCAACTTTACCCATCCCCCTCTTGCTGAACATTACTTTAAACACAAGAAACTCGTAAAGACGGTATGGAAAATATTTTCTTAACAGATACCTGAGCCTGGCAAAGCCGCCGAGGATGTTTCTGAAATTCTTCGTTTTCCCCCGGATTATTGATTCGATCTTCCGGGAAATATCTGAAACGTCGGATTGGATATTCCTGTTCTGCTCCTCAAAGATCATGAGAATTCGCCTGGAATAGGGGTAATAAGGGCTTTCTTCATGATCCGACCCCTCTGCGAACCGAACATTATCAGTTAAAACTTTTGTCGGATAAGGCCCGGGTTCGATAAGGAATACCTTAACACCCATGAGCTTGAGTTCCAACCTCAAAGCTTCGGAAAAACCTTCGATGGCCCATTTGCTGGTATTGTAGGCGATGAGGGAGGGGGTAGCGGTTAAGCCGGCGACACTGGAGATATTTATTATCATCCCACCCTTTTTCTGCCGAAGGAGAGGGAGAAAAATCCTTGTTGCATTTAAAACACCAAAGAAATTAGTCTCCATCTGATCACGGAATTCCCGGTCCGTTAGATCTTCGAAAAATCCTCCGATCCCATATCCCGCGTTGTTGATGAGAACATCAAGTTGGAGCTTTTGCTGAGTAATATAATCTTTTACGGCCATGATGGTTTCAACTACCGTCACATCAAGAGGAAGAATAGTTATCTCAAGATTTTTATCAGCCGCTGTGGCCTCAAGGTTTCCTTTTTTTTTCAAGTTTCTCATTGTGGCAATTACCCGGCATCCGCGTTCAGCAAGGTGAAGGGCCGTAGCAAAACCAAATCCGCTGGAACACCCGGTAATCAATACTACAGCATTCATTTTATTCACTTAATCAGCTCCTGATAGACTCAGTATACATGAATCAGATGACTTATTGTAACACAGCTGCTATTATCCAATTCCAATAAGATGCAACGAGTGGAATTGCTTGTAACACGGCTTCTTGAACCCAACCCTTAAAGTGCATTAAAAATGAGATTGCCACAGAGCACACAGAGAACTAAGGAGATGGGTTAAGTCATAGTGCTCCTGAGGCAATGGTTCCGCTTCAGTTAGGTCACCAAAACCCTCCACCTTTCTTTCTCAGTGACCTCTGTGGCAA
>JAGLYY010000202.1 GCA_023131935.1 Spirochaetales bacterium
ATTCTTCACCTTGATTATTTTCAGTTTTACCGCTACTTTGCTTACATATGACACGGGTTCTAGTTTTCGGGGTTTTTGATGTGCTTCATCCAGGCCACCGGTATTTTCTATCAGAAGCAAAGAAACACGGAGATATCCTCATCGCGGCTGTCGCCCGGGATGCTGATGTACAGCGGAATAAAGGACGCACTCCGATCCAGAATGAAAATACCCGCATCGAAGCTCTATTAGAAGAAAACCTGACCAATGAAGCTTATCCCGGTGACTCGGAGAGAGGTTCCTATTCAATAATTAGCAAAACCAAACCGGATATTATCTGCCTTGGCCATGATCAGGATAAACTGAGGGAGGACCTCTGCCCATGGATACGGGTCCATTCCCCGGGGATAAAAGTAGTGGTCATGAAGCCATTCTTCCGAGGAAAATACAGCTCCTCCAGGCTGAACGCGGATCTCCACGCCAACCGGAAGTGATGATCTCTTAAAACTCCTCGAAGTGAGATTCGAAGCGTTCAGGGATCATGATCTGCTTTACACATTCAATGGCGTAATCATCAGTCATTCCCGCGAGATAATCTATAACAATCATGTCGTACGTTTTATCCACCCGGTCATAAAATGACTGCATTTTACCGGTGAAATCTCCAAATCGATGGGCAAGCCTGTTCCCTTCAGTCTCGTAACCCTTCTGGTCAAAACCGAATTTCTGGAATATACCATCGAGATAATCTTTCAATGCAAAAAGAATCCGTCTGAAATACTGATGATACCGTTCTACTACCGGGCTCAGATAGATGTTTTCATAGTTGAATTCCTTCATTTCAATGAGCAGGGTAAAAATATCCGGGGAGAAACCTATCTCTCCTGTTTCTTTCGAAGTTATTATTACGTCGGAAACAAGAGTATTGATAATCTCGCTGTTATTTTTCCCTAAACCTTTTAGAATGGGTGCAGGAACATCCTCCTTTCTTATCAATTTGAGCTGTACCGCGTCTTCCATATCCCTTCCCAGGTAGGCGATCTTGTCCGCGACCCGGACCGAAACCCCCTCCCATGTGGATGGGTAGAAATCCCTGGTACTGATGGCCGGAAGGTCCTTTTCCCGAAAATCCGGTTTAACACTTTTATCAAAGATCTCTCCACAGTGATTCTGAATCCCGTCCCTTACCGCATAGGTGAGATTGAGCCCCTTCCCATAATTGATAATGTGATCAACAACCCGCAGTGAGTACATCTCGTGGCGGAATCCCCCCTGTTCAGTCATCATTTCATCTATCACCCGCTCCCCGGCGTGTCCAAAGGGGGTGTGACCCAGGTCGTGTCCCAAACCTATCGCCCATGCAAGATCACCATTCAGGTCCAGAGCACGGCAGATAGTCGCGGCGATGGTAGAAACATGGAGAACATGCTCCATTCTTGTGCATATATGATCATTTTTTGGACTGAAAAAAACCTGAGTCTTATGACGCAGCCGCCTGAAGGGATAGGAGTGGATTATCGCCGTAGTATCACGGAAATAGGCACCGCGAAAATCCTCATCACGAGGCCGAAGCCGTTTTGTGAGCACCTCGTGATCAAGTTGATTCACAAAAGTCATTTATAGAACTCCTTCATTGACTATTCAGGTTGTTTAGGCTGTAGGCTAAAGGCTTTTAGCTACTCTTCTCATTTGGGAAGTCTATCCTACCTAACAGCCTATCCTACCTAATAGCCTA
>JAGLYY010000203.1 GCA_023131935.1 Spirochaetales bacterium
TATCTACCTACAGCCTATCTACCTATAGTATAACCTGTTCTCGCGGAACGGGGAAAGTTTCTTAAAGAACTCAAATTCGATGGTCTGGAATTTGCATTTTCCTTTCTGAACTACTATCATCATTACTGTGTGCAAAGATTTGAGAGCACAGCCGAAAAAGATATGAGCAAAGAACGCATCCTCCTGGTAGAAGATGAACGGATCATCGCAATAGACCTCAAATGGCGGCTGGAGAAATTCGGGTACAAAGTCGTTGCCCAGGTCGCTACCGGCGTAGAGGCTATTGAAAAAGCCCATGAGGAGAAGCCGGACATCATTCTCATGGATATTCTTCTTACCGGGGAGATTGATGGAATTGAAGCTGCTGAACAGATAAAAGACTCCCTGCAAATTCCGGTTATCTTTCTTACCGCCTATTCGGACGAAAAAACGCTGGGCAGAGCAAAAGTAGCGGAACCCTTCGGGTATATCCTCAAACCCTTTAAAGAGAAAGAGCTTTACACAACCATCGACATTGCCCTGTATAAACATAAAGTAGACAACAAACTGAAACAGCAGCGCCGTTGGCTGAGCGCGGTTCTTCACAGCATCGGTGATGGTATTATCGCCACAGATATGAATAATACCATTCAATTCATGAATCCGATCGCCGAGGCAATCACCGGGTGGACCGAAGATGAAGCGAAAGATAAAACTCTTCAGGAAATAATCAACATATCAAAGACAAATTCCCGGGAGATTATCTATATTCCCGCGCCTACCGACCCAAACGCGACGAGCGCTCCACTGATTATCGAAGAGGCGGAGATAAAAAACCGCCTCAGAGAGAGGATCCATATTGAAGGGACCGTCACCCAGATAAGGGACCGTAAAGGTTCCATTGAGGGTCAGGTCCTGGCAATTCGGGATACAACTGAAATAAAACAGATGAGTGAAAAAATCAGTTACCAGGCGAGTCATGATACCCTTACAGGACTCCGGAACCGGAAACAATTCTCCCGGAGACTTGCTGCTCTTATACGGAGTGTTCAGGATAATGACCGGGAGCATAGTCTGCTCTACCTGGGACTGGATCGTTTTAAAATCATCAATGATACCTGTGGCCATGTCGCCGGGGACCAGCTTCTCATTCAGGTAACAAACATAATCGAATCAGTGGTACGTTCAAGCGATACCTGCGCCCGGTTGGGTGGTGATGAATTCGGTATTCTGTTGGAAGGAGCTGACAGTAAAACAGCTCTTACCATTTCCAAACGCCTCCACAAACGGATAACTGGACATAAACTCATATGGGAACAGAACATCTTCGATATCAGGTGCAGTATTGGTCTTGTCATGGTGGATCGTAACAGTAAAGATCTCCATACTGTCCTTGCGGCGGCAGATGACGCCTGTTACATCGCAAAAGATGAGGGAGGAAACCGGATAAAGATTTATGATACCACTGAAAGCCTTTTTATGCAGCGAAGGGGTGAGATGCAGTGGATCAGCAGAATTAGCAAAGCCCTGGAAGAAAACCGGTTCATACTCTTTGGCCAGCCGATTCTTCCCTTGAGGGATGAACCTGGGTTTAGCCCAAAATTGGAAGTTTTGCTTCGAATGATCGATGAGGAAAACAAAATGATCCCCCCCGCGGAATTCATCCCCGCCGCGGAACGGTATAATATGATGGCTGCTATAGACAGGTGGGTAATTCGTAATGCCCTAGAAGCTTATTCAAAGGCTTTTAACGACAGCAGGGGAAAAGATCCTCAGGTTATTTTGACCATCAACCTTTCCGCCTCTTCCCTGGCAGAAGAACGATTCCTCGATTACATTACCAGCCAGTTCACGGAAATCGATGTTCCCCCCAGCGCATTCTGTTTTGAAATTACCGAGACTGCGGCTATCAGCAACATGGGTTCCGCAACCAGGTTTATCGCGGAATTAAAACAGATTGGGTGTACTTTCGCCCTCGATGACTTCGGTAATGGTTTTTCAAGCTTCAACTACCTCAAAAATCTTCAAGTGGACTATTTGAAGATTGATGGTTCATTTGTGCAGGATATGGACCAGAGCCGGATAAACCGTGCAATGGTTGAGGCTATTAATGATTTAGGCCACGCGATAAAAGTAAAAACCATTGCTGAGTTTGTAACAAACAAAGCCGTTCTGAACGACCTGAAAGCTATTGGTGTTGATTACGGTCAGGGATACGAACTTGGTAAACCCTCGCCCCTCCTCAAGCAGCTTTCCGACTGAGAAAACAGAGGAACAAGGAAGAAGACCTCTCACAAGCTCAGTGAACGACCGCCAAAAAGCGGCTTCATTTTGAATTGATCCACGAAAGGCACGAAACATACGAAAAAGTATTCATAACCAATGTCAAAATGAATTGCTTATTTCTTCCAAATCTTTTTGATTTTTACGCTGATATGGCATACATTTGTAGGAGTACCCTTTATTTGGAGGTTATTAATGAAGAAAATTTTAATCGGTTTCATAGTGTGTCTGGTATCCATAACACCTGTTGTTGGCCAGACTATGGATGTTGATGTGATAGAAGAACAATTCGGTATTTTTGCCGAAGCAGTAGCGGGAACCCTCCCCATGACGGCGGGAATAGGACTCTCCTGGTCGGACCCCTATATCGGTAAGTTTCCCCACTTCGGGGTGGGACTCTCTCTTGGATTCGCGGGTATACCCCAGGAAAGTTTTAGTGCTGTATTTGCCGCTATTCCGGGTGCCCCGGACCCGCTTGCGGATCTTAACCTTCCCGCTGTAATTGGTATCCCTTTCCCCGCTTATTCCCTTGACGGCCGGATCGGAGGATTTGGCTTACCCTTTGATATTGGGATAAAGATTGGATTCATCCCGGAAAAATTAGGTGACGAGAGCCTTCTCCCCGAGGGGATGGGTCTTGATTACTTCATGATCGGTGGAGATCTGAGGTATGCCTTACTCGAAGAAAAAACGTTAATACCTGAAATCGCCATTGGGGCCGGGTATACACACCTCAGGGGCTCCATCGGAGTACCGATGGGTGCTGATGTTGTGGTGCAAAATTTAGATGTAGGCACTGAAACTTATTACCTCGAGCTTACCCAGCCTAATCTCGCCTTTGACTGGCAGACCGATGTCATTGAAGCAAAAGTCCAGATCGCCAAGAAGATCCTCTTCATCCGCCCTTACCTGGGAGCGAAAGCCTCATACGCTATTTCCAAAGCCGGCGGTGGTTTCAAGAGTGCACTCCAAATCAGTGATGGCGGCGCTTACCATGATATTACCCAAGAAGAGATTGACGCAATCACAGCTTATTACGAAGCTCTCGGTCAGCCCGCTCCGGATCTTTCTAGCACTGGATTTGTCATATTCGAAGATGCCAGCGGCTGGTCCTACCAGGCCTTCGGCGGAGTTTCCTTCAATCTCTTTTTTCTCCATCTGGATACTCAGGTGATGTATAACTTCCTGAGTAAAACAATCGGAGGTGTGGTAAACTTCAGGATCCAGATTTAAGGATTTAACTAACACGAAAAAATATGAGAGTCCCGGTTTCTCCGGGACTCTTTTACTAAACACTGTAGTTCATTTTACTT
>JAGLYY010000204.1 GCA_023131935.1 Spirochaetales bacterium
GATTTATTATCTTTAAGTAGCCATTGGTTTGTAGCAAATTCATCAACATTCCAATTATATATCCAACCCTTCCAATTGGATTTTTTCCTTGTGAATATGATTTTTTATCCATATATTCTCCTAAATATTGATTCTCTCTTCTTTGATGCTTATGCACAATTCGATTAATATAAAGATTTATAAACCTTAAAGGCTATTTTAATAAACCTTCAATGCAATAGCAATATAACATATTCCATCTCAAGTTCACAATATCTTAGCATACCAATTCTTACCTGACTATGGTAAGTCGAAATTCTACCTGCTTATCATGTTTTGAAGCAGCATAACAGTTATCCCTGTTACTTATAATGAAGCATGATAATTTAGGAGAAGGAAATATGCAGCAAGAGACATCCCCAAGAGAGGATCCCTTTGTAGTGTTTTTAAAGAAAAACGCGAATATCTGCCCGGAAAAAGTATCATATTACCTTACCTGGACCCGGAAATTCATAAATTTCTGTCTACAGCACCATAAAAATGGTATGGATGCGTTAGAATCATTCACCAAAACCCTGCAAAAGAGTTGCTACGACTGGCAGGTGGAACAGGCTCGTGCCGCGGTTAAATTACATTTGTATTATAAGGGATTGTCTAAGATAACTACAAATCCGCTGGAAAACCCTTCATCTCAATCCGAATCTTCATTGAAGTATACTCAGGAATGGGAAGAATACGTTGTGCAAATGCGAAGAATCCTAAGACTACAGCATAAATCTTATCAAACCGAAAAGACCTATTTATCCTGGGTCCGAAGATTTTCAGTGTTCCTGAAAGAAAAAGACCCGAAACAGATTACAAAGGAAGAATTGAAACAATTTCTTTCTTTCCTTGCCGTTGAAAGAAAAGTATCTGCCTCCACTCAGCAACAGGCTTTCAATGCCTTGCTCTTTCTTTTTCGCCATGTATTGGACCAAAAAGTTGAAGGAATTGCTGAAGCCATACGTTCACGTGTAAAAACCCGGTGGCCTGTAGTTCTTGATCCTGAGGAAATAATTCAAATCTTTCAAAATCTCATCGATCCCCACCGGCTTGTAGCGCGGTTGAAATACCAGCAGGCAATAGCTATCCCGACTTCCCTGGGGGAAGATTTCAGTGTTTTGAAATTAAATAAGCCTCATGCCGCCGAAACAGGCTAATCGGCTCTTTTTACATCCAGGGCCTATTATAGAGGACTATCCATTTATTTGTAAATATCTCGAAATGAATAAAGATCAAAATAATGATATATTCTATCGGGACGGTGTGACAGCTCGAAAAGAGATGATTGCATAAGACCAGAAAGGCCGGCTGTCGGAATCGGCTTTTTCAAGCGGCAGCCGGGTGAGTTTCACCGAATCCTTCCGCTTGGATATGAGGTGTTTGTATGGAAAAGTATATCAGGAAACTTAGAAAATCGGGATACGATGATATAGTCCAGGTAGTAAAAATCAAGATCAATAATACTGCTTTTTTCTATGATTTTGGTAAGGAATTAAAAACACAAATTCTGGAAAAAGTTGATTCTTCTGCGTTTTGGATCCGCAAAATAGAACATTATTACGATAGTAAGGAGAATCTGGATATTTTAGAAATCGAAGTATCAAAAGATAATCCTGGTGAAGTGAAGGTAATTAATAAATTTCAAGTAAATTGTAATCATTTTATCAGACCTTACTGGAAAAAAATAAGAAAATATATAGGAAATGAACAAATTTTATCACCGGGCATGTCAATCGTAATAAAAAATACAGAGAATAAAATAGCAATTGTAAGAAGGGTTGATGATGGTGAATGGAGTTTGCCCGCGGGAGCAAAAGAACCGGGAGAAACAATAATAGAAACAGCAAGAAACGAGGTTTTTGAGGAAACCGGATTGGAAATAAAAGATGTCAAACTCGTGGGGGTCTTTTCCGGTTCAAAAATGAGATGGACATATCCAAATGGCCACAAAATGCACTTTCTCAGCTTCTTATTCTCTGCCGGCCATTGCGGCGGCACATTAATAGTAAACGATAACGAAAATTTAGAAGTAAGATGGGTATCTCCCGGTGAGGCGGACGCGTTATTTAATCAAAGATGGAAGGCGAGATTAAAGATGTTTCTTGAAAATAAAAATGAGATATCTCTCAATTGATATAATAACATGGAGAACTCCTGAAATCGATTTTTGTTGCCTTGGATTGAAAACCCAAACTGCAAACCCAAAGGGGCTTGACACTCCCCCCTCTTTTTCCGATATTAGTTGGAAAGCTTTGATGGAGACGAGTAGGGTGCGTACCCTGTGTTATGAGAGAGGGGGTTCGCCGGCTGAGAAGCCCCCACGCAGGTGCATCTGAAAACCACTCCGGAGCTGCGGGATGAACCCTGCCGTTACAGGGATTAAACGAGTGCTTCCGCCGGAGAAACAGCCGGTGGAGGAAATAAGGTGGAACCGCGGAAAGCCTTCATGCTTTTCGTCCTTAGCGTCATAGAAAATGCTGGCGCTCACGAATAAGGACGGAATGTGTGAGGGCTTTTTCTATTGTATCTGTTTCTACTTTTTTTAAGGAGGCGCTTATGTCAGAACAGTTAACTCAGGAAGAGAAGCTCTACAGGATTCGCCACTCCATGGCCCACCTGATGGCGGAAGCGGTGGTTCAGATTTTCCCCGAGGGCAAGATCGCGATTGGTCCGCCAATCGAAAACGGTTTCTACTACGATTTTGATCTCCCCCGATCCCTCAAGACTGAGGATCTCGAAGATATTACTGAGAGGATGAAAGAAATCATTAAAGGGGGGTCCTCTTTTGAACGGCGTGTTATCTCCCGGAAGGAAGCCCTGGAGATGTTTGCCGATCAGCCTTTTAAAGTCGAGCTGATTAACGGTCTGCCCGCGGACGAGGAGATCACAACCTATTCTCAAGGTAATTTTACCGATCTCTGCCAGGGGCCCCATGTTGAAAGTACCAACAAACTGAATCCGGCGTCTTTCAAGCTGTTATCCATCGCGGGGGCCTATTGGCGGGGGGATGAGAAGCGGCCCATGCTTCAGCGGATTTATGGCACCGCGTGGACTAATCCCAAAGAACTCCGGCTTCACCTCAAGAATCTCGAAGAACTTGCGAAGAGGGACCACAGAAAACTGGGTAAAGCCCTCGACCTCTTCAGTCTGCATGAGGAGGCAGGACCGGGGATGATCTACTGGCATCCGAAAGGGGCCCGGATCCGGGTCGCTATTGAGGATTTCTGGCGGGAAGAACATTTCAAGAATGGTTATGAAATGGTTTTCAGCCCCCACATCGGGAAATCATGGCTTTGGGAGGCCAGCGGGCACCTCGATTTCTACAGCGAGAATATGTTCCAGCCTATGGAGATGGACAAGAGCAATTATTACGCGAAACCCATGAACTGCCCCTTTCATATCATGATGTATAACAACAAGAAGTACTCTTATCGGGAATTGCCTCAAAGGTGGGCGGAACTTGGTACCGTGTATCGGTATGAGAAATCCGGAGTCCTTCACGGTCTTATGCGGGTCCGGGGATTTACCCAGGATGATGCCCACATCATTTGTACTCCCGATCAGGTAGAGGATGAGATTCAGGAAGTTTTAAGATTTTCCCTCTCCATGTGGCGCTCCTTCGGTTTCAGTGATATCAAAGCCTATCTCGCTACCCGGCCTGAAAAGAGCGTAGGCGCGCAGGAGGACTGGGACAAGGCAACCAACTCTCTCAGGAAAGCGATTGATGCTGAAGGGTTGAAGTATGTAGTGGATGAAGGCGGCGGCGTATTTTATGGACCGAAGATTGATCTGAAGATCAAGGACATCATGGGAAGGGAGTGGCAGATGTCCACTATCCAATTCGATTTCAACCTCCCCGAGCGGTTTGATATGACCTTTGTCGACTCGGACAATGCCGAGAAACGCCCATTCATGGTCCACAGGGCCCTCCTGGGATCGATCGAGCGTTTCTTCGGTGTTCTTATTGAGCATTATGGGGGGGCTTTCCCTGTATGGCTCTCCCCCATACAGGTGCAGATCATTCCGGTTGCCTCGGCGTTCAATGAATATGGAACCTCTATCCTGAACCGCTTGAAACAGGAGGGGATCAGGGCGTATCTCGATGACAGCGATGACCGTATGAACGCGAAGATTCGAAACGCCCAGAATGAAAAAATCCCCTATATGCTGATCCTTGGCGCGAAAGAGGAGGAAGCTTCCGAAGTTTCCCTGCGGCTGCGGACAGGGAAGCAGACCGGAGGAATCCCTTTCGAGGATTTTCTTGCCATGGTGAAGGAAAAAATAAGTGATAAGGAGCTGATTTAAATCTCTTTTCCAATAGTTATTTTTCATGTAACTTATAACAATCATGCAAGGAGTAATCATGGAACAAACACTCAGCCGATTAAAGGCGATTGATCGGGAAATACAGCTTCTGACACATACATCCGCCCTCCTCGGATGGGACCAGGAAACCTATATGCCCTCCAGGGCAATCAAAGAACGGGCGGAGCAGCAGTCCCTTTTGGCGGGGCTCATTCACGACAGGCTTATCAACCCTGATATTGAGGGATTATTTGCCGCATGCGGTGTTACCGATGAAAATCCAAAGGGGCATGAGTCACTTTCAGAGCAGGACAGGGCTTTCCTGCGGCTCTTTCACAGGCACTATACGCGGGAATCAAAGATCCCCAAGGAGCTTGTTGTTGAGCTATCAAGGCAGGCAAGCCTTTCCCAGGCGAAATGGATAGAAGCCAGGAGCAAGTCGGACTTTGCAATTTTTTCCCCTTACCTAAAGAAAATCCTCGACCTGACCAGGCAGAAAGCGGAAAAGATCGGATATAAAGATCACCCCTACGACGCTCTGCTGGATGAATTTGAACCCTGGATGACCTCCAGGGAAGTTAGCGAGGTATTCAGCGATCTAAAAAAACGATTACAAACTCTGGTACGGAAAATTGCGGCCTCCAAACAGGTTGATGAAAGTTTTCTTCTGAAGGATTTCCCTGTGGATGAGCAGGATGAGTTCGGAAGGGCCGTCCTAAAAGATATGGGTTATGATTTCGAGAGAGGGCGTATGGATATTTCCGCCCATCCCTTCACTACCGGCCCTGGAGCAGATGATATACGGATCACCACCAGGTATCAGGCTGATTTTTTTAAAACCGGTCTTTTTGGGATAATTCATGAATGTGGTCACGCCCTTTATGAACTTGGATTTAAGGATGAGATAAAAGGGACCCTCCTCGCCAGCGGGACATCCCTTGGGCTTCACGAATCCCAGTCCAGGACCTGGGAAAATCTTATTGGCAGGAGCCTTTCCTTCTGGAAGCACTATTATCCGAAGCTTAAAACTTCTTTCCCGGAGCAGCTTAAGGATATATCCCTTGAGGAGTTTTACCGGGGGGTGAACAGGGTCGAACCGACGATGATCCGGGTAGAAGCCGATGAAGTTACCTACAGCCTCCATATCATTCTGCGTTTCGAGCTTGAGTTGGCCCTTCTGACCGGAGAGCTTAAGGTAGATGATCTCCCTGAGGCATGGAACGCGAAAATGGAGGAATTCCTCGGAATCTGTCCTGAAAATGATGCCGAAGGGGTGCTTCAGGATATCCATTGGTCTTTTGGGGCAATCGGATATTTCCCCACCTATTCGCTGGGAAATCTCTATGGAGCACAATTTTACCGTACAATGAAGAGGGACCTTGGTGATATTGATGATATTCTCGCCAAAGGGAACCTCGGCAGCATCTTAAGCTGGCTGCGGAAGAATATTCACCAGCATGGCAGTATTTACACCGCCCGGGAACTCTGTGAAAAGGTTACCGGAGAACCTCTGAGCGCTGATTATTTTATTTCCTACCTGGAGGAAAAATACCAGGGAATTTACCACTATTAGTAACTGTTCAGTGAGGAAGGCTGTAGGTAGATAGGCTGTAGGCTGTTAGGTAGGATAGCCTACAGCCTGATGGTCCCGATAGACTATTTGGCGCCCCTTTTTACTCGATTTATGCCACCTAAAAGCCGATAACAATAGTGAATTGCCTTTATTCTCAGAAATACATCGATACAAAGTCCTGTGGAATTGTATCCATTTCTGGAGTATGGTACTATATATGCCCTTGGTGGAGAACTTTCCGATATGATGATTACATTTTACAAGACAGATAATCATGGGCGGGTCAGGTATTATACGATCCATGACAGACAGGAGCACCTGTTTACCGCGCATAGTCTGACGGTTATCTGGGGAAAGGCCCTTACCTCCGGCCGCGAGAAGGTTTATCCTTTTCAGGACCGTCAAGCCATGGATAATCATCTGAGAAAGTTGTTTAAAGAAAGAATTCAGTCGGGCTACCGGATCCTTTACAGTTTTTCCCGCAAAGAAAAATACCGAAAACTCTTCCAGGACGCCAACGAAACCCTGGCCTGCTGATCCCGCTGAATCTATGCTGCTTCAGAAATAAAGATAGCAACTTTATCAAAAACAGATATAACTGTTCAGGTGGATAGACAATATGAAGTGACCCCCGTGCTTGCAATATCGTGGATTAGCTAACACAATAGTTAATCGGCTATGCGCAAGCACGCCACATACAAGAAACGGAGGCCACTATGAGAAGTGTAGTTTATGTAGGAATAGATGTCCATAAGGCTATTAGGTAGGTGGGCTGTAGGCTTGTAGTACCGCGGGAGGGAATCGTCAATTCCTTTTATTATCACATTGACAAAGATCTCCGGCTGGATTACCTTCAATTCAATGAACCTTCCAAACAAACTCACCGTTTTACGGATCTTTTTAACCCCGATTTTTCTTTTAGTATTTTTCTTACCAGTCTGGACAGGATCGTTTGGACAAATCTCAATAATCCTTTTGTGGATACTTTTGATAGTGATTGAAGTTTCCGATGTGATGGATGGTCATATCGCGAGAAAAACCAGCCAGGTAACCGATCTTGGAAAGGTTATGGACCCCTTCGCCGATGTGATGAGTCGAATGACCTATTTCCTCTGTTTCGTTGGTATTGGACTTATGCCTGTCTGGATCTTCGCTATCCTTATCTACCGTGAACTGGCAATTTCCTTCTTACGGCTTCACATGTACAGAAAAGGGATAGTTGTTGCCGCAAGCCTTTGGGGAAAACTTAAAGCAGTTACCTATGCCGTTTCGGGGATCTCCGGACTCCTTTTTGTTTCCATGCAGCGGTTCGATCTTTTCTCACGCCTGCCGGCTGTCGTTGAGGTGCTTTGCGGGAATTTCCTCCTGATCTTTTTCATTTTATCAGCCATCTCATCGGTGGCGAGTTTTTTAACCTATCTGGTCCCCATCCTGAAAAAAAGATAATGGAACCAATCTCTTCAATTCCCCGGGATGTTGCCCGATCGATTAAGTATGTACTCACCGATATTGATGATACGCTCACCGCGTCCGGGAAGCTTCAGCCGGAAGCCTTCAGGGCCCTCTGGGACTTAAAAGATGAGGGTATTCAGGTGGTACCGGTAACTGGCCGTCCGGCAGGATGGTGTGATTGTATTCTCCGGCAATGGCCTGTGGCCGCGGTTATTGGGGAGAATGGGGCGTTTGCTTACCTCCCCGATAAAAAAGGAATCACCGTGGTTACCCATCCGGAAGCGGATTCGAAACGTTCGCGGGATATACTGGAAAAAGTTCGGGAAGCTGTTCTCCGGGAGATTCCCGGTACGAGAATCGCGAAGGATCAGCCTTTCCGTATCTACGATCTTGCCATTGATTTCCGGGAAGATGAACCGGACTTAGGGTTTGAGACAGCTGAGAGGATTGCTGAACTTTGCAGGTCTTTTGGTGCCGAAGCAAAGATAAGCAGTATTCATGTAAATGTCTGGTTCGGAGCATATGATAAGTATTCCATGTCCAGGTTTCTGCTTAAGAATTATTTTGGAGAAGAAGATATTCTGAAAACCACTTTATTCTGTGGTGATTCCCCAAATGATGAACCGATGTTTCAGGTCTTTCCCTGCAGTTGTGCAGTGGCAAATATAAGCGTTTTTCTGGAGAATCTTAAACATAAACCGGCTTATATTACCCTGTCCTCTTATGGTGAAGGATTTGCGGAGATGACTGGAGAACTGCTAAAGCGGCGTGGATAACAGAGAATCCGGTTGCCTTTAGAAATCGTAATAAGTTATTCCGGAATAGTTGACACTTTTGCCTGATTTTACTATATTTCTGCTCAGCCTCTGTGAGTAAGCCGAGGGGATTTTTCGGCAGCGACGTAATACTTCAGAATAATTGATTGACATTATTTGTTAAATCCTGTACACTTATTGTCCGCGTTAAGAGCTGAACCGGGTAGCCTCGGGGATGATACATTACACCATTGTTTAGATTTCGACATCCCGAGATGAGTTGGTGTATAAATCAAAGCAGCAAGCGTGGATAAAAAATCATTGAAAAGGGTTGAC